>JAHHMJ010000452.1 GCA_018678395.1 Gemmatimonadota bacterium
CGAGTGCTCCGAGAAGTTTATAAAAGCCACCGCCGACGCACTCGTTCATGCGCTCAAGTACGGCGGCTGGGGGGCTGCGGCAGGACCGATGGCCGATCGAATGGCAGCCCGATTGCGGGACGGCGGAGGGCTGCCCGCCGGAGGGGTCCTGGTCCCGATTCCCACGACCGCCGCCCGCCGGCGCAGGCGCGGATACGATCAGTCCATGCGACTGGCTCGGGCGCTCTCGGAACGGCTGGCCCGACCCGTCGCATCCGCGCTCGCGAGACCGGGGTCGAAGTCGAGTCAGGTCGCCTTGCCGCTGGATCGGCGCCGGGCTAACGTCCACGGGGCGTTCGAACCCGGCCCGGAGGTCGGGCTCGTGCGTGCCCATTCCCACACGATTCTCGTGGACGACGTCCTCACCACCGGGGCCACCGCCGCCGCCGCCGCTCGAGCGCTGACCACCGCGGGTGCCCGCAGGGTTTTCCTGGTCACGTTCGCGCGCACTCTGCCGCGGTCGGTCGCCTCCGGGCCGGTTTAGGACCGAGTCCTCCTCCCAAGGAGAGTTCATGGCCACTCGCGTCGCCATCAACGGCTTCGGCCGGATTGGACGCCTCGTTCTGCGCGCCGCCAAGCAGGCGGGCAGGACGGATCTCGACTTCGTCGCCGTCAACGACCTCACCGACAACGCCACGCTGGCGCACCTGCTCCAGTACGACTCCGTCCATCGCACCTATCCCGGTACGGTCGAGGTGACGGACGATGGACTTCGCGTGGACGGGGACGACCTCAAGGTGTTCAGTGAGCGCGATCCCGCGAAGCTGCCGTGGCGCGAGCTGGGTGTGGACGTGGTCATCGAGGCCACCGGCATCTTTCGCTCGCGCGAGAAGGCTTCGCTGCACCTGGAGGCCGGTGCCCGGAAGGTCATCATCTCGGCTCCGGCCAAGGGCGAGGACATCACGATCGTTCTCGGGGTCAACCAGGATGCCTACGACCCGGCCGAGCACCACATCATCTCGAACGCGAGCTGCACGACCAACTGTCTCGCGCCCGTGGTGAAGGTCCTGGTCGACAGCTTCGGGTTCCGGCACGGGTTCATGACGACGATCCACGCCTACACCAACGACCAGAAGATCCTGGACCTCCCCCACTCCGACCTGCGGCGGGCGCGCGCGGCCGCGATGTCGATGATTCCGACCACGACGGGCGCCGCCAGGGCGACGTCGCTCGTTCTACCCGAGGTCGAGGGTAAGCTGGACGGTATGGCGATCCGGGTGCCCACGCCGGACGTGTCGGTGGTCGACCTCGTCGCGGAGCTCGAGTCGGACGCGACCGCCGAGGCCGTGAATGCGGCGATGGCCGCAGCCGCGGCCGGTCCCCTGAAGGGAGTTCTCGGGTACGAAGAGAAGCCGCTGGTCTCGGTCGACTATACGGGCAATCCGCATTCGTCGATCGTCGATGCGCAATCCACGTCGGTCATCGCCGACCGGATGGTCAAGGTACTGTCGTGGTACGACAACGAGTGGGGATACTCCTGCCGTGTCGTGGACCTCGCCGGATTCGTCGGAGAGCGGCTCTGATCGGGATCTTCGCGGCCTGATCCGGCTCCGGACATCGCGCCCCCGGTCCCGTGTAACTCGCGGGGCCGGGGGACGTAGGAACCAACATGCCGAGACAACCGCTGGAACGGCCCCTGCGTACCGAGCCGGCTCCCGCGCCCCTCGAAAAGGGGACGCGAACGCCGACCCGGCGGACGCTGCCCCACGACTTCGAAGCGTGGTACGAGCAGCATCGGCCGGTCGTCTATCGGTACGTCCGTTTTCGCGTCGCGACCCGCGAGGCAGCCGAAGACGTCACGTCCGACGTCTTCATGAAGGCCCTTCGCTCGATCGAACGCTACGACGCCACGTTGGCGTCTCCGCGCACCTGGCTTCTCAGGATCGCGCGCAATGCGGTCACCGACCACCTGCGGGCGCTGCGGCGGCGAGGGTCGCTACACGTGTCCCTGGACCGCGTCCCGGACCTCGTCGCCGACGTTCCGTCGCAGGACGAACGGGTGCTCCGTCAGGAGCGGATCCAGACGCTGCTGAACGGTACCCAGACGCTGCGCAAAGCGGATCAGGAAATCCTCTCGCTGCGATACGGTGGGGGACTCGGCAACAGCGAGATCGCCGAGGCTCTCGGCATCAGCAACAACGCGGTGGCGGTGCGGTTGCACCGAGCCCTCAAGCGGCTCAAGGAAGCCGTCGAAGACCTGAGGGCGCCTTGACGAAGTCCGACCGATACGTGTCGTCATAGATCGATGAAACCAGATTCAGAACTCGAACCGTTGACCGGCCTGCCGCCGGAACTCGCCGACCTGGACGCCGAACTGGCTCGGTTCCAGGCCGAGGAGCGGTCGTCCTTCGCCCCGGAACTCGAGGCGGAGCTCGCGCGCGAGTGGATCCGTGGTCCGCGCTGGTCGCTGGGTGAGCGGGCCCGACGGGCCGCCGCCGCCGCGGTGATCGGGCTCACCCTCACGGGGCTTGCGGTGCCGCCGGCGCGCGCGTCGATCGTCGACGGCCTGCAGCGGCTCATCGGCGCGTTGCAGGACGCCGAAGAGCAGGTTGCCACTCCGGCCGAGCCGGCGGTGCCCGTGTCGACCGTGAGCACCCCGGTCGCCGAGCCGGGCGTGCGGCCCTTGCCGGTGTCGCCGCCGCCGCCGTCGGTCTCCGGAGCGGACCAGCCGGTCGACGAGCTGCCGGCCTTCCGCTCCAGCCGGCTCACGTATCCGACCCTGGTCGACGAGGACGCCGACCAGGAGCTCATCCGCCGGCACTATCCGCCCGACCTGCAGCGTGCCGGCGTCGGAGGAACGGTTCGACTCCTCGTCTGGGTCGCCGCCGACGGCTCCGTCGACAACGTGCAGACCCAGTCCAACTCCGGCGTGCCGGCGCTCGATCGGGCGGCGATGCAGGGGGTGCGTTCGCTGCGGTTCAACCCGGCGACGCGCGACGGCCGGCCGGTCGGGACGTACGTCGAGTTCGACCTCGTCTTCGAGCCGCTGGAGCCGGATTGGGTACCGCCGGATGTGGTCGCGGTCGGCGCGCCCGAGGTGCCGGCGGACTTCGCCTACGAGATTCCGGAGGAGGGGCCGCTCACGGTCTCGATCCCGGCGCAGATCCAGATGGAGGCGCGCGACCTCCTGAGTGTCGCGCTCGGCGCGTCCGAATCCGAGGTCGAGGCCCGGCTCGGGTCCCTGGACGGCCTGCTCGCCGGCGATCCGCCGGAGGGCGTGAGTCCGCTGCGGTGGCGCAGCCAGGCCGGCGATGCACTCGAGCGAGCCATGGCTCGGGATCCCGACAACCCGGCCCCCGCTCTCGCTCTGGCGCGCATCCGTCTGAAGCAGGGCCTCCGGGCCGACGCGCGTGAGCTCCTCGGTCGAGGTCTCGAAGGAGCCGAGCGTGGAACTCGGACCATCAGTCCTCGTCTCGTCGCGGAGTTGAACTACGAGATGGGCCGTCTGGTTCGTGAGTCCTGGCTCTCGGTCGCGAATCTGGGCGAGGTTCCCGACGAGGCGCTCGCGGCCGTCGCGTGCACCCGTCGGGGCCCCGGGCCGGTCGGCCTGGAGACGCTGCTCGCCTGGAACTACGTCTGCCCGGTGCGGCTCGGTGAGGCGATGGCCTCTTCGTTCGTACCGTCGGAACGGGGCGTCGAAGAACGTCGCGCGATGGTGGCGCTCTTCCGTTCCGCGGTGGAGAGTTTCCCGGGGCACGTCGGTGCCAACGTGGCGATTCTCCTGGACATCGCCGATCGCGAGTTGTGGCTCGACCTCCTCAACGGCGCCCGGCGCTTCGCCTGGGACACGCAGGGGCACCCCTACGGCTTTCTCATTAGCGGTCTTGCGCTCCAGCGCCTCGGCAGGGCCGAGGAGGCACTCGAGGACTTCGAGCAGGCGTTCGTCGTGCTCGGAGAGGATACGGAGGTGGCCTTCCGCGACGTGAGCGGTCTCGGGATGGGCG
>JAHHMJ010000446.1 GCA_018678395.1 Gemmatimonadota bacterium
CTCTCGGACCGGGCATTCCTTCCACCGCGACGTGGCTGCTGGCCTTCGTGTTCGGGCTGATCCACGGGCTCGGATTTTCGAACTTTCTGCGGGCCGTTCTCGGGGGTGGCAGCTCGATCGTCTGGCCCCTCTTCGCGTTCAACGTCGGCCTGGAGGCGGGGCAGCTGGTGGTCGTTGCCCTGATGCTCGCGGTGACCACCGGCCTGATCGGTGGTCGCGCACTTTCCCGGACCACCTATGTGGGGATTCTCTCCACAGCGATCGGCATGACCGCCCTCTACCTTTCCGTAATCCGCCTCCCGCTCTGAGGGCCCTCCCCGGACGCGTTCGGAACTGTACAGGAGGTCGTACGATGCTGCCTCGCTCCATCACCGGCGGGCTGTGGCTCGCGGTCATCATCTCGGTCGCGAGTGCCCTGTTCCCGCCGGATCTGGTCGGTCAGTACTGGCTGCACGACGACGGGAGCGAGACGAACCGGTCCATATTCCGTCCGATCGACGCCTGGCCGGACCCCACCGCCTTCCGCAACGCGGCCGGCGCGCCCGGCTACGCCTACTGGCAGCAGCAGGCCGACTACGTGATCGAGGCGAGGCTCGACGCGGACGAGCACCTGCTGTACGGGTCGGAGCGGGTGACGTACCACAACAATTCGCCCGACCGCCTCGGGTTTCTATGGCTTCAGCTCGACCAGAACGTGCGGTCCATCGAGCACAGTCGAACCTACCAGGCGCAGGGCGCCCTCGCCGAGGAGATGAGTGAGGCGTTCCGGCGCTTCGTCGGAGTCGAGCCTTTCGACGGCGGTCACGACATCGCGCGCGTTCAGCTCGTGCGGGATGGGCAGCTCGTCGATGCCGACTACCGGATCAACGGCACGGTGATGCGCATCGACCTCCCGGACGGACTCGAGCCCGGGTCGATCGTCGAGTTCGAGATCGACTGGTCGTTTCGTATTCCGGACCGTGGGCGGGGTGGGAAGGAGCTCGTGGGCGACGGATGGATCTACGAAATGGCCCAGTGGTTCCCGCGCATGAGCGTCTACGATGACGTGAACGGGTGGCAGACCGAGCAGTTCCTCGGTCGCGGGGAGTTCTACCTCGCCTTCGGCGACTACGACGTCACCCTCACGGTGCCGTGGGATCACGTCGTCGACGCGACCGGGCTCCTGCAGAACCCGGACGAGGTGCTCACCGACGTCCAGATCGCACGGCTCGAGGAGGCCTACACCTCCGAAGAGCCGCGCTTCATCGTCGCCGCCGAGGAGGTCGGAGACCCGGACGCCCGACGCGTGCGGGAGGGCATGGCGACCTGGCGCTTCGTGGCCGAGAACGTGCGGGACTTCGCGTGGGTGTCCTCGCGTGCGTTCGTCTGGGACGCGGCCGGGTACAGCTACCCGGACGACGACCGGGTCATCCAGGTGCACTCGCTCTATCCGCGCGAGGCCATGCCGCTGTGGGACAAGGTCTCGACCCGCGCCACGATCCAGACACTGAAGACCTACGGCCGGATGGCCTTCGAGTATCCCTACCCGAAGGCGATCAACGTCAACGGCCCGCAGGGTGGAATGGAGTACCCGATGGTCGCCTTCTGCGGGGTCCGTCCCCAGCCGGACGGCAGCTACTCCGAAGGGGCCGAGCGGTCACTGATCTCGGTGACGATCCACGAAGTGGGGCACAACTGGTTCCCGATGATCGTGGCCTCGGATGAGCGGAAGTGGACCTGGATGGACGAGGGGCTGAACACGTTCCTGCAGTACTACGGCGAGCAGGATTATGCCGAGACGTACTGCGGCGGCGTCTGGACCCAGAGCTCGGGATGCACCTATCCGAGCCGTCGCGGTCCGGCGCCGAACATCGTGAGCTACATGCGCGACCCCGATCAGGTCCCGATCATGACCGAGTCGGACCTCATCCATAAGGACTTCGGCAACAACGGCTACGCGAAGCCGGCGACCGGGCTTC
Source organism: Gemmatimonadota bacterium (assembly GCA_018678395.1). GTDB lineage: Bacteria > Gemmatimonadota > Gemmatimonadetes > Longimicrobiales > Gaopeijiaceae > Gaopeijia. The sequence continues at coordinate 1,959 of JAHHMJ010000446.1, forward strand.
AGATGCTGCGCGAGCACGTCCTCGAGGTCGACGCGTTCGACGATGCCTTCGGGGACTACTCGAAGAACTGGGCGTTCAAGCACCCGCAGCCCGCCGACTTCTTCCGGTCGATGGAAGAGGGCGCCGGCGAGAACCTCTCGTGGTTCTGGCGGGGCTGGTTCTACGGCACCCACACGAACGACCAGGCCATCGTGGCGGTCACCAGCCAGCCGGCGGAAGAGCTGCTGGACGATTCAGAGCGGGGTCGCTTCTACGTACGGGTGCGGGTCGACAACCTGGGCGGCATGGTGATGCCCCTCGAGATCGAGGCGACCCTCGAAGACGGCAGTACCGTGCGATTCGACCTCCCCGTCGATGTGTGGCGCAACAACGAGCTGACCTTCACGAAGGGGTTCTTCGTCGATCAGCCGGTAGCGCAGGTCGTGGTCGACCCCGACGAGGCCTTCGCGGACGTGGACCGTGACAACAACGTGTGGAGGCGGCCGATCTCGTGAGGGTTCGGTGGACGCGGTCCCAGTGGATTCGCAACGTCGCCCCCGTCTTCCTCGTGCCGGTGCTGCTCGGCGCCGACACGGGGGATCCGGGGGTCCTCCCGGGCCCGTCGGGTCCCGTGCACGACCTGCACATCGCCTACGCGGATCTCGCCGTCGAGGGCGCGGTGATCGCGGGCCGTCTGCGCTTCTTCAAGGACGACCTCGAGCGGGCGCTGGGACCGTTCGTCGAGTCGGATGCGCTGTCGCTGTCGCCCGGCCCCGAAGCCGATGCGCTGGTTCTGCGCTACGTGCGCGAGCGGCTTGCCCTCTTCGTGGACGGCTCACGCCTCGAGCCCGCCCTGGTCGCGAGCGGTGAAGACGAACTCGACCGCGAGCCGGTGTGGTGGATGCTCGTAAAGTACCGGGCCGGGTCCCCGGTCGCCGACTTCACCGTGCGAAATACGCTTCTGTTCGAGCTCTTCGACGATCAGCGCAACGTCATGAAGTTCGTGCATTTCCCCGACGAGACGCCGCGCACCTTCTACTTCGCGCCGGGTGAGGACGAGCACCGCGTGCGGTTCGGCGCTCGGGTTCCCACACGGCTGCTTCAGTGCCGGGCGATCACCCCGACCGAGATCGGAATGCGACTCGGAGCGCCCTCGAAGGTCGTGTAGCCGAGGCCGGCCACGACGCCCCACCGCGCCAGCAGGAACCGTTGGATTCGCACCTGGATGAAACGCGTGTCCCGGGTGTCGAGGGTGGGTCCCTCGCCCACGAGAACCACTTCCGAGCCCACCCCGCCCGACACTTCGACGTACTCCTGAGGCGGTGCGATGAAGCGGCGTGCGAGAAACGCACCCGATACTGCCGACGCTCCGGCGAGGCGCGCGACCGACACGACCTGGCGCAGATACCAGGGGCCCACGTAGCGAGCCGCACCCGCGCCGAATACGTCGACGTCCTCGGACGGGAAGTCCATCCTGCGCGCGTTGGCGGACAGCTCCCACCCGCCCGCGAGGGCCTGGAAGACCTCGACACGGGCATCGAGGTCGGGGAGAACCATCGCGTCGGAGGCGACTCGCAGTCGTACGTGCCCGTACGCACCGGACCACAATTCGTGGTAGCCATCGACGCCGACTTCGACGTCGGTGAGTCCGAAGCGCTGCACCCTCGACAGTTCGGCGCCGAGGGTGCCCCGCTCGAACCGGCGGCTCGCGAAGACGCGCGCCGCGCTCCAATCGGGCCATCCGGGACGGTCGCCATCCATGACCTCTCGCCCCCACGAGGCTCCGGACGTCCACTTCCAGTCGACTACTTCTTCACTGCCGAGATCGGACGTTGCCTGGCCGGCAGCGGGAGCGCTCGCCGGGCCCAGCACGACCGACGCGGTGACGAGGAGCCCGACCGCGAGCGCCGCCCATACGGGCCTCCGGGGCGCCTCAGGGCGCAGGGTCGGTCTCCACGACACCGAAGCCTCTTCGCTCCATGGCACCCCAGGACGACACACCGCGGATCTTCGAGACGAAGCCACGAATCCTCCAGAAGGCGTTGAGTTGTCGGTATCCGAAGTTCTCGATCACGGCGAGCCAGAAGAGATGCGTGAGGTCGCGCCACCGGGAGTATCGTCAAAAGCTCAGCTCCTCCAGCACGACGGAGGCGATCGAAAGAGCGACGCCGAGAACCACTGCGACCGCGAAGAACGCCGCCACGTAGGCGAAGGTGGCTCGTCCCGCCAGAACGGTGGTGCCGAACGCGAGGTATCCCATCCCTTCGATGATCGGCCCGAGCATCTCCAGGAAGAAGAAATAGGGGAACGCCACGAGGCCCACGCGGCCGTACCGGGGATTCAGGAGCATGTCGCGATGGCGCCAGAGCGACTCGATCAGCCCTCGCTGCCAGCGGTCCCGCTGTCGGCCCAGTATCTGGAGGCTCTCGGGTACCTCGGTCCAGGACACGGGATCAGGCACGAAGCGCACGCCGTAGGGAATCCCTGCCTTCCGGCAGTGCTTGTGGATCCGTATGGTCAGCTCCATGTCCTCACCCACGGTCGTGGAATCGTAGCCACCGGCCTCCACGGCCACGCTCCGACGAAATACGCCGAACGCGCCCGAGATGATGAGGGGGGCATCGAGCGCGTCCCAACCCATGCGGCCGGAGAGGAAGGCCCGCAGGTACTCCAGCACCTGGAACCGGGCCAGCAGGCTGTGGGGCAGCCTCACGTCGGTCACCTGTCCGGACTGGACGGTGCACCCGTTGACGACCCGGATGATGCCGCCGGCGGCCACGGTCCGGGCGTCTTCCAGGAAGGCGCGCACCACGCGGGTGAGGGCCTCGGGCTCCAGCAGGCTGTCTGCGTCGAGGCCGCCGTACAACGGGGTTCGGCAATAGTTCAGACCGGCGTTTTGTGCGTCGGCCTTGCCCCCGTTCTCCTTGTCGATGAGCCAGAGGTTGGGATGTATCCGGCTCCGAAGCACCTGGCGCACGGGCGCGGTCCGCAAACGGGCGGTGGGGGCGAGGGGAGTCGGCACCATCTCGAACGCCTCTACCATGCGCGCGAGGGTGTCATCCGTGGACCCGTCGTTGACGAAGAAGATCTCGTACTCGGGATACCGGAGCGTCAGCAGAGCTCGGATGGCCTCGACGCAGCTCACGGCTTCGTTGAACGCCGGAGCCACGAGGGTGATGGGCACCGCACCCGCGGTCTTGATGAGGTCTTCCACCTCGACGGTCTTGAGCCGACGTGCGTACCGCCGGAGGGCGACGAAGGCGTAGGCGCTCGTGACCAGGTAGACCGCGTTCAGCGAAACGAAGTAGAAGAGCACCAGGATGTTGAACCCTTCGACCACGATCCAGGCCAGACCGGCGCCGCTCATTCTGCGATGACCTGGCGCACGGTCAAGGCACGCTCGTCCCCGCCCAGGGCGAGGTCCTCGAGTATCTCGCCGGCTCCCAGGGCCCGCAGACCACGAGCGGCCTCGAGAGCCACCCAGGGTGACGGGTCGTCGAGGGCTCGCAGGAACACCGACTCGTCGGCGTCGTCACCCACGGCCCGCAGCGCCTTCAGCGCATGGCTGCGCACGGGGAAGTGCGGGAAATCCAGAAGCGGGAGCAGGACCGCGCGATGGCGCCTCTCGCCGACCGCACCCACGATCCGGAGGCACGCCACGAGGAGGTCGGGATCCGCGTTGGTACCGAGGACCGCTGCAGCGACGTCTGCCGCCTCGGGATCACGCAGCTGCTCGAGCGCCTTCGCGGCCACTGCGCGGGACCAGGCGTCGTGCTCTTCATCTGCGAGGTAGTCGCGGAGTAGGGGGGTCACCCCCGATCCAGCGTCGGCCAGCATGCCGGAAAGGAAGGCCGGGTGCCAATCCTGATAACGGTCGAGTCGCTGCAGTACTTCGACGACGTGGTGGGGATGATCGGGTTCGGCCAACGCCTGAGCTGCCACGATGGACACCAGGGGCGAGGGGTCGTCCAGCGCGGCGAGGAAGACCAGCTCATTTCCGTCGAAACCGAGCATTCCGAGCGTCTGCACGGCCCGTGCGCGACGCTCGGCGCTTCCCCGATCCCACTCCCGGGCCAACCAGTCCAGGTGAGGACGGGCGAGGTCGCGGACTACGTCCACTTCGCTTCCGGTGAGGCGTCGGACGAAGCGGAGCAGGAATGCCAGGAAGCGAAGGGAGTCGCCGGGGCCGACCGCCGCCTGCAGTTCTTCGGGGGGGCGCTCCTCCACGAGAACGTCCAGGAGAATAGGCTCCCAACGGGCTTCCAGAGCGGCCCATATCCCCGCTACCCGATCGTTGCGCCACCGCAGGAAGAGGGCCAGCAGGGTCAGCCCGACAGCCATGACGAGTAGTGCCGCGGCAGTGGCTACGAGGACGGCGAAGATCCGGTCGTCCCAATTCATCTGCAGGAGGCTGGGCACGCAGCTCCTCAGGCGTCCAGCAGCCGGTTGATCCGAGCGACCAGTTCGACCGGAGAGAACGGTTTGAGAACGTAGTCGTCGGCCCCCAGATCGAAGCCACGGACGACGTCCGCCTCCTTGCCCATGGAGGTCAGCATCAGGATCGGTACGCCGCGGAAATGTTCGAGCGCCCGTACCCTCTGGAGCAACTCGAACCCGTCCATACCGCCCAGCTTGACGTCGAAGAGGCCCAGGGCGAACGCTCTGGAGCGGGCGGCCTCGAGGGCTTCTTCGCCGTCCTCGAAATGCTCCACCTCGAAGCCGTCCTTGGTGAGGCGGTGGTTCACGAGGGTGGCGGTCACCGGATCGTCCTCCACCAACAGCACGCGGGGTGCGCGGCCCCCCTCGGCCTGCTCGGAGGCCAGGAGTCGGGGCATGTCGGGAGCGCGGGCCAACGACAGGAGGCGTTCGCTTCTCGCGATGCCCGACGCCAGCGTCGCTCCCGCTCCGACGGCCGCAATCCCGGCTCGGAGCCCGACACGACAGGGGTCTGCGGATTCGAGCAGTGCGTTCACATCATCAGGCTCGATATCGAAGAGCAGGGCCAGGATGGTCTCGTCTCGGCCCTCCGACAGAAGGTCGCCGGGGCGGAGTACATCCCGGACCTCTGCAGAAGCCTCCCAGAGCCGCGTCCGTCGCTCTCCAGGAGCGGACTCCAGGTCGTCGAAGGCGATATTGACCACGACGACCGGACGAGTCCCTCCGGAAGTGGCCCGGGCCGCTTCGAACGCCTGGGAAATCGCGGCCCGATCGGCGAAGCCGGACGCTGATCCCGGCCCTGCCCGACCCCGGGCTCGAGCCAACTCGGCGTCCACCACGGCTCGCGTCGTCGACCCGTCCACGGGCTTCTGAAGATACTCCTGCGCTCCGAGGGCCAGACACTCGTCGCGAGCCTCCGTGGCCGGGCGCGCCGACATGACGATCACGGGTGTATCGGAAGAGGCTGGTCGCTCCCGAAGCCGAAGCAGCACGTCGCGCCCGTCCGCGTCGGGGAGTACCAGGTCCAGGAGGACCAGGTCGGGGGTCTGTCGGTCGAGAAACGCGAGGGCCTCGGCCGCCGTGCCGACCGCGTCGATCGTGCGGTCGTCGGCCGCGATAACGGATTCGAGAAGCAGGGCGGTCGTCGGCTCGTCTTCCACGATCAGGATCCGAGCTTGGTCCGGCCCCGGGAGGGCTCCGTCCACCGCCTCGAGAAGCACCCGGCTTCGCGCGAACATCTCGCGACGGGTGTCCGCGTCCGCCAGGTTCTCCGCCCTGCTCTCGAGTTGGATCAAGCCGTGTTCTTCCGCCGCGCGAGCGACGGAGCGGGCCATTCGGCGTACGGTCGCCTCTGCACCGGGGACCCGCTCTCGGGCCTTCTCCAGGGCGGCGCGCAGGACCTTCAGCCGGTCGGACGCCTCCTCCTTGAAGGCGTCGACTGCTCCGTTCGTGGCGCGGTGGGTATTCACGGTGACGCCGGATACCTGCTGGGCGTGCCCCTACGCTGGGCGCTCCCCGCACAGAGCGCGATCCAATCCCGTCCCGACGTCGGTCCCACAGGGCGGGGTAGTGAGCGTCCCGTCACGCACCCCAACTCGTACTCGGCCACCGTCGACTCCTCCCCCGTGGCCGAGTCGAGGATCCAGATCTCCGACACGTTCTCCATCGCGATGAAGTGCCTCGCAGGGCGATCGGGCGGGCATCGCCCC
>JAHHMJ010000183.1 GCA_018678395.1 Gemmatimonadota bacterium
TAACGGTACGGGCCGTCCGCTCGGACTGACCTGCGTCCGGCGAACGGCCCGTCGAACCGTGACGTCGCCCGGCCCTCGGCGGGCCGGCCCTCAGCCGCTCCTCACCCCTCCTCGGCCTCTCCCCACCCGAGGACGACCTGCGTGCCTTCGCCCTCGGAACCGGCCGCCAGGAGGATCGTGCGGCCAGTGGCGGCGTCGTGGGCCACCACCGAGGCGCTATCGTCGCCCGAGCCGTCCAGCCGGTGCTCGGAGCGGATCTCGAAGCCGGCCGACTCGAGGCGCTCGGTGTAGCGCTCGATCCAGGCCTCGGGGGCCTCGTCGGAGCGCCAGGTCACGGCGCCGAAGCTGGCTTCGCCCGCGTGTCCGGAGATCACCGGCTCGATGTCGAAGCGGTCGCCGCGCGCGGTCGGCACCCACCCGGGCGGGCCCTGCGCTTCGGCGCCGGCCTCGATGCGCGCGATCTCCCCCTCACCCTGGATGAAGAGGCGCCCCCCGTTTTCGTCCGCGGACAGATCGAGGATGACCTCACCGTCCGCGCCGCGCACGATCAGCGCGCCGGAGCCGTCGTCGGCCCGCAGGTCGGCGGTGATGTCGCCTTCCGACGTGCGGATGCGGAGGAAGCCCTCGACCTCCTCGCCGCTCTCCTGGGCGCCGGCGTCCGCGCGCGCCTCACCGGTCGTCTCGACCTCCACGTTGGCGCCACGGGCGATGTCCCGGGCCATGCGGCTCGACAGCGCCTCGCCGATCACGTCCATGCGGCTCGTGACCGCCAGGGCCCGCGATACCGCGCGGGTCATGTCGTCCGTATCGACCTGCGGTGCGGCGTTCAGCTCACCCAGCGTGCGGGCGACCGTGCGCGCCACGAGCGGCGACACTTCGTCCGCCTCCGTGATCTCGAACTGCTCGACGACCTCCTGAACCTGCGTGCGCACGAAGCGCACCGCGAAGAACAGGCCGGTCGCTCCGATGAGCGTGAACACGAGCAGGGTGATGCCGATCCAGCCCAGCAGGGTGATGCCGCCGCCGGGGCGGGCGCCGGCTGCGCGTTCGAGCTCGTCGTACATGGGGTGGGCTCCTCTCGAAATCGGGGGTCGTCACGGGCTCTCTTCCTGCTCTACGGATCTTGCGCCCGGAATGTTTTGGTGCGGTCGGGCGCGCGCCTCCGACGGTTCGGTCGTCGGTCCCCTCGCCGGGCCCCTCCGTCGGTCCCTCCGTAGGTCCTGTCGCGGGTCTCCCGGGCGGGCCAGATTGCCGCGACGTCGGCGACCCCGTTCCTCCCATCCCGGACCCGATCGCAATGACCGCACCGCCGGTCGACATCACCGTGGTGGGCGGTGGCCTGGTCGGACTGGCCACGGCCCGTGCGCTCCTCGAGTCGGAGGTGACCGACGCCGTGCGGGTGCTCGAGAAGGAAGACGCGCCGGGTCGCCACCAGAGCACGCACAACAGCGGGGTCCTGCACGCCGGACTGGCCTATGCGCCGGGGTCGGCGAAGGCGCGGCTCGCCCGCGACGGCATTCGTCGCATGGTCGAGTATTGCCGGGCGCGCGGCATCGCCCACGACATCTGCGGCAAACTGGTGGTGGCGGTTCGCCCCGACGAGGTGCCCCGCCTCGAGGCGCTGCACGAGCGGGGGAGGAGCAACGGACTGACCGGCTTGCGCCTGCTCACGCCCGAGCAGGCCCGAGAGATCGAACCGCACGCAGGTGGGCTCGCCGCGCTGCACGTGCCCGAAGAGGGAATCGTGTCCTTCGCGGGGGTCGTCGAGGCGCTCGTGGAGGACATCGCCGCGGCCGGTGGGATCGTCGAGTCCGGCAACGGACTGCGGGGGGCGAGTCGCGAGGGCTCGCTGTGGCGGCTGGACACCGATCTCGGCGAGCGCGCCTCGCGGGTCGTCGTGAACTGCGCGGGACTCCACGCCGACCGGGTCGCCCGGCTCTGCGGTGTCCGGCCGACCGTCCGCATTCTGCCGTTCCGCGGCGAATACCGGAAGCTGCGGGTCGAGCGGGCCTCGCTCGTACGGCACCTCGTCTATCCGGTGGCTCGGCCCGGATTTCCGTTCCTGGGCGTCCACTTCACGCGCCGGGTCGACGGGACCATCGATGCGGGGCCGACCGCGGTACTCGCCTTCGCTCGCGAGGGCTACCGGGTCACCGACGTGGACGTGGGCGACCTCGCTCAGGCGGTGTCGTCCGCAGGGTTGTGGCGGTTCGTCGCCCGGCACCCGGGGGTCGTCGCCGAAGAGCTGGCGCGCTCGGTCACGGGGTGGGGCTTCTTCGAGGCGCTCAGGGGCATGATTCCGGAGCTGCGCCGGGACGATCTCGAGCCGGGCGGCTCCGGCGTGCGGGCGCAGGCCGTCCGAGCCGACGGCACCCTGGTCGATGACTTCCTGTGGATCGAGCGGCCGGGCGCGGTCCACGTGCTGAACGCGCCGAGCCCCGCGGCGACGGCGTCGCTGGCCATCGGCCGGGTGGTGGCGGCGCGGGCCGCGCGAGCGTTGCGGGATCTGGCGCGCTGAGGGCACGGG
>JAHHMJ010000272.1 GCA_018678395.1 Gemmatimonadota bacterium
GTTCGTGGGAACCACCGAGGTGACCATTCTCGAGGTCGATCCGGTGACGGGATCGACGACGCCGACGGGTGAGACATGGTCCATTCACTGCAGCGTCACGCTGCACGCCTTCCAGCTGGACGGCAACTACCAGACGTCGCATGCCTGCGTGGGGCCGAAGGGCAGCAAGATCGAGTACACCGCCATTCACACCGGACAGTTCATCCCGCTCGAGAACGACCCCGACGGGTTCGCGTTCGGCTCGATCGACTCCGGCGAGATCCTGACCGGCAAGGGGCGTTGGACCTGTGGCGCGGACGCGACGGGACTGGACCCGGTGACCGGAGACTTCATCTCCAAAGCGCGGCTGTGGTCGCCGGAAGCGCCCGGCCTGTTCGTCGGCGGTGGAGTCGGCCGGTGGTGCAACTGCGACGGCGGCGACGAGTGAACGCACGGGGCTGACCCCTCGGGTGGGAGCGGAGCGCTCTGGATGGGCGCCCCGTTCTGCACCCGGGGCGTGCTCTCCGACTTCTGGATCCGAGCCATCGACGGGGCGCACCCGGTTTGCACTCGCAGCCGCCGGCGTCCGGCACGTTACCGGCGAGGCCGGCTCACACGTCGTCGGAGTCCCGACCGATGGTGGAGCGCGCATACGATCCGTGCGCGCCGTCTCGAGGTCGGGTCAGCGTGTAGCGCAACAGCTCGGCGACGAGCGCGACCCCTGCGAGAACGACCGGCGTCTCATCCGGTCGGTCGGTGTCCGGCGCTCCGTAGCCGAGCGGCGGGACGTGGACGAACCCGATGCGGGGAACGATGCCGCCGAGCTCCAGCAAGGCCAGGTAATAGACCTGGTTGCAGATGAACCGACCGGCATCCGTGGAGAGTCGGATCGGAATGCCCCCGACGTTCGGCGCGGCGGGTGCTCCGGATCGGGCCAGCGCTTGGACGTACTCCGGGAAGGGAAAGCTCCCCGGCAGCCGGTCCGGTCCGGCGGCACGTAAGCGCCTGTCCTCCGTTTCGACCGGCGGCATCTGCCCGTCGCAGTCGGTGTATCCGGCCGCCCGGTTACGCGCGAACTGCTCGAGCGAGAAACAGGGGTAATCGGAGACGCCGATCATCAGCAGCGCTTGCGGCCGGAACTCCGCGGCGACGCGGGCGACCGCCTCCCAGGCCCCGAACCAGGAGGTCCGAAGCGGCAGGGCGCAAACCTGCCCGGACTCGATCGTGTGGCCGTCCATGGAGCAGGCGATCCGCTCGGCCGGGTTCACCGCGTGATGATCGAACGGGCCGAAACCGGCGACCAGGATCGGGCTGGCGCCATCCATCGTCGGTCTCCTCGCCGGGCCGAGGCGCCCAGGGCACTTCGAGGCACCCATCCAGGTGGACCTATCGTATAACGTAAAGCAGGTGTCGTTCTGACACCTGTGGGCGCACCCGCTCACGGCGAACAAGACATGGCACAGGCGACCTCGGGTCGCGAACGGAGGACCGAATGATCCGATCTTCCCGGGCCACCGCGGTTCTTGCCACGATCGCCCTCGTGTTCCAGCTGTCCCTGCCGGCGTGGGGGGCGCCCGGAACCACGCTCGAGGGAACCGTGCGGATCCCGTGCGATCCGTCGAGACTCGGCGAGGTCGCTTCCGTCCTGATCCGGCCGGCCTCCGGCGGGGCCGACGTGATCTCCGCCGTGGATCCGGCGACCGGCGGATTCTCGGGTGCGGACATGACCGCGGGCGTGTACGAACTCGTCGTGATCGGCACGGACGGCGTCCCGCTCTCTCCGGAACCGACGAACCTGGCCATCGTCGAAGGGCCGAATGAGGTCGTCCTGAACCTGCAACCGCCCGGCTGCGGCGAACAGGGATCGGAGTCCGCTCAGGGTAAGGGCCTCAAGGACTGGCACGTCGCGCTGATCTACTTCGGCGCCCTCGGCGCGCTCGCGGCCCTGCTCACCGTCGACAGCGAAGAGGGCTCGGCGTCGCCGTTCGAACCTTGAAGCCCGCCGACGGTTGATCGCGCGCCCGGGCGGGCCTGCGGGCACGTCTACCGGAAAGGATGATCCCCGATCGATCGCCGTGGTCGCGACCCCGTTG
>JAHHMJ010000682.1 GCA_018678395.1 Gemmatimonadota bacterium
GTCCCGGGTTCCCTCGACCTTGCAGAAGAAACAGCACCAGTCGCCGGTCTGCACGTTCGGCAGCGCGCGCAGTCCGAAGAACATGCCGTCGGCCGGAGCCTCGAGGCGAGCCAACGTGTCGCCGAAGACGTTGACGATGCGCGCGATGGGATCACCGGCCTTCATCATGGTGAGGAACTGCACGCCCGGCTCCGGCAGGAAGATCCCCGACGCCGGCGCCAGGAGCGCCTCCTGCTGGCCCCGGTACCGGGGCGACGGGTAGGCGGCCGCGCCCGGGTACATCTCGTAATGGCGCAGGATATTGAGGATCGAGTCGGCGAGCTCGCGACCGACCCGGGCGAAGGCCTCGGGCGAGGTGGCCGAGCGCCCACCCAGCTCGACGGTGATGCCCACCTTACCCAGCGACTTCATGTACGCCATCGGGCTTCCCGACGGGTTGAACGACGACATGATGCAGCCCCATCCGGGTCCCATGGCCGTGGCCAGCTCGACCGATTCGGGACGCTCGTCGACGAAGATGGCCTTGTCGAGAAAGGAGTGGGCGCCGCCCGAGTGGATCGAGATCTCGAAGTCCGCGACCGGTCCCATCGCGGCCGCATGCGCCGCCGCCACCCGCTCACTCAGATAGCCGTCGGGCCGCCCGGGATAGATGCGGTTCATGTCGTAGGTGAACGTGTCGCCGGGGTTGCCCCGCTCGGCCGCGTTGAACGCGGGCACGTTGATCACCGGGCAGAGCACGAGCGTCCCCGACAGCTGGGCCGGCTCCACCTCGGCCAGGGCGATCTGGCAGGCGAGCGGACCCTCGGGCTCGTCGCCGTGGATGGCGCCGTTCACCCAGAAGCACGGCCCGTCGCCCGAGCCGTTCACGACGACCACGGGGATCTCGAGCGGCGTTCCCCCGGCGAGCTCGGTCACGGGAATGACGCCGCGCGCAGCGGTGCCGGGCTCGGCGATCGCGGTTCCTACGGAGACGGCGGCAGGCATGTCAGATCCCCTTGTAGGCTTCGTACTCTTTCAACTGCTCGGCCGTGTAGACCTGCATGAACTCGATCTCGATGCCGCCCGCCTCGTCGTCGAGAAAGGCGACCCACCCCTCGGGGTGCGGGTGCGACCCCACCACCTGGCACGCCTGGCAGATGCGCAGCGTCGCCCCCTGCTCCTGCGCGTGCGCGAGGGCGGCGTCGATGTCGTCGACCTCGTAGCAGATGTGGTGCAGACCCTCGGCGCCCCGCTCGTCGATCCACTTCGCGAAGCGCCCGTCGGGTTCGGTGGACTCGCAGAGCTGGTACTCGATGCCCCCGAGGTAGAACAGCGCGACGCGGTTCTTCGACTTCGGGTAGAACTCGATCGCGGTGTCGGTGGGCACGTGCAGGAAGCGCGCGTACGTGCCGAGCGCCTGGGCGGCGTCACGCACCGCGAAGGCCATGTGCTTGATACCGCGGACGTTGGGATTGTCGGATTTCAAGGTCTGACTCGTCGGCTCGGGTGAAGCTGTGCGGGGACTCAGGAATCGGATCGTTCGGTGCGAATCGACACGACGACCTCGGACATCCGGCGCAGTACTTCACGGATGCCGTCGACGGGCTGCGTCAGCGACAGGCGGGCGAAGTCGTCGGTATGGTCGCCGTAGATCCGGCCGGGGAAGATCATGACCCGGCCCTCGGCGAGGAGCCGTTCGCAGAACTCGGTGGCGGGGATGCCGACGTCGGCGACTCGCGCATAGACGTAGAACGCGCCCTGCGGCTTCGCGTATGCGATGCCGAGCTCGTCCAGGCCCGCACACAACACCCGGCGCCGCTCGTCGAAGGTGCGGCGAATCTCTTCGACGCAGTCCTGGGGACCCGTGAGCGCAGCCAGCGCGGCGTGCTGGCCCACCGCCGAGGTGGAAATGGCGAGGCCGTGATGAATCTCGGCCAGAGCCGGCATCAGGTCGGCGGGGCCGGCGAAGTACCCGACCCGCCACCCGGTCATGGCGTAGGCCTTCGACACGCCGGACAGCGTGATCGTGCGGTCGCGCATGCCGGGCAATACGGCCACGGGCTGCGCGCGGTGTCCGTCGTAGGTCAGGCGCGCGTAGATCTCGTCCGAGACCACGATCAGATCGCGCTCGACCGCGACCTCGCAGATCCGCGCCACCTCGTCGGGCGGAATCACCGTGCCCGTCGGGTTCGCCGGATTGATCAGCACCAGCACCTTCGACCGCGGCGTGACGTGCTCCCGTACCATGTCGGCGGTGAGGGTGAAATTCGTCTCGAGGGACATGCGGATCTGGACGAGTCTCGCGTCGGTCAGCTCGGCGGCCTGGATGTACGGGTTGTATCCGGGGCTCGCGAGCAGCATCTCGTCGCCCGCATCGAGCAGACCCAGCGCGATGATGAACATCGCCTGCTGACCACCCGGCGTGACCACGATGTGCTCCGGCGCGTATCGGGCGCCGCCGTGCCGCACGATGTCGTCGGCGATCGCCCGGCGCAGCTCGGGCATCCCCATCGGGTGCGTGTAGTGCGTGGCCCCCGAGCCGAGCGCCTCCTGACCCGCTCGGACGATGTGCTCCGGCGTGTCGAGGTCGGGATCGCCACGCCCCAGCTTGATGACGTCCGGCAGCCCCGACGCGATGTCCATCATCCGGGTGATGATGTGCTTGTCGTGCTGCCGTACGCGGTGGGCGAGTCGGGTGCGGACCTGGGTCATTCGGGGCTCGGCTGGAGGCGCGGCGCGCTCAGAGGTCGTAGATCGCGGAGTATTTCGCGGTGAGGTACTCGACGTAGGGCACCGGATCGAGGCCTCGTCCCGTGGCACGCTCCAGCAGCTGCTCCCGCGTGTAGCGACGGCCGTGACGGTGCACGTGCTCGGTCATCCACTCCCGCAGCGGCACGTAGTCGGCGGCCGCGAGCCCCCGGGACACGCGATCGTCGGTCTTCGCCTTCGCGAAGAGCTGCCCGGCCATGACGTTGCCGATGGTGTAGTTGCAGAAGGTGCCCACCTGGCCGGACGACCAGTGCACGTCCTGCAGCGCGCCGAGCCGATCGCTGGGCACCTCGAGTCCGAGGTATTCCTTCATCTTGGCGTTCCAGGCCTCGGGCAGGTCGGCCACCTTCAGGCTGCCGTCGATCAGCGCGGCCTCGATGTCGACGCGCAGCATGATGTGGAAGTCGTAGGTCAGCTCGTCGGACTCGACCCGGATCAGTCCGGGGCGTACGCGGTTGATCGCCCGCCAGAAGGTCTCGGCGTCGATCCCCGCCAGCTCCTCGGGGAAGGCGTCGCGGAGCTCGCCGTAGTTGAGCTCCCAGAACTCGCGACTGCGGCCCACCTGGTTCTCGAACAGCCGCGACTGGCTCTCGTGCGCTCCGAAGCTCACGCCGCCGACCGCGTACAGGCCGATCAGGTCGGTGGCGAGGGGCGTGCGCGTGTAGGCCGGATCGCAGTACTGCTCGTACATCGCATGGCCGGCTTCGTGCAACGTCCCGAAGAGGCCCTTGGGCATCCACTCGCCGTTCACCCGCGTCGTGATGCGGACGTCGTTGCGCGTGAACGAGATCTCGAAGGGGTGCACCGTCAGATCCAGACGCCCCCGATTCGTGTCGTAGCCCAGCTTGCGGGCCATGTTCAGGGCGAACTCCAGCTGTTTGTCGGCCGGGAACGGACGCTCCAGGAAGTCGACCCGGGGCGGCTCCTTCTCTCCGATCGCGCGGAGCAGCGGCAGAAGCCCGGCGCGCAGCGCGGCGAACAGCGGTCGCAGCGACGCCACGGTCTCGCCCGGCTCGAACCGGTACATGAGCGCGTCGTACGGGTGCTCCTCGTACCCGATGCACTCGGCCATCTCGCGATTGAGCTCGAGGGTCGCCTCGAGAACGGGCGCGAACGCCGCGAAGTCGTCTTCGGCGCGGGCCTTCGCCCAGATGTGCTGTCCCTTCGAACCCATCTCGGCGCGCCGCTGGACCAGCTCGGCAGGAATTCGGAGATGGTAGTCGATCGCTTCGCGAACCTGGGTGCAGATCGTCCGCTCTACGCTGTCCTCGGGGAGGTTCGCCGTCTCCGCCTCCGCGGCGTCCAGGAGCCGGCGCGTCTCGTCGGCGACGAGGTGGTTGCGCGCGAACACCTTGAGGGTGGCCATCTGCTTGGCACGGGTGTCGGCGCCCCCGGGGGGCATCATGGTCCTCGCGTCCCAACTGAGCATCGACCCGGCGCACAGGAGGTCGTTCACCGCCCCCATTCGCTCCAGTAAAGCGTTGTATCCCATCGTGTTGGCCTCGTGGCGCGCGGACTTGTATGTTGTCGACAATCAGCCGCGCAACGTGCGCCGCGCCCAAGGGTGCTGTCAAGCGAGGAGCAATTCCGTGATCCCCATGACCGCCGTGACCCTCGAGAGCCTGGAGGGCTTCGTGTACGCGGTCCTCCGGGCCATGGGGCTGCCCGAAGAGGAGGCGCGGATCTTCGGGGGTGCGCTGGTCTTCTCGGAACTGCGCTTCCACCCCGGGCACGGCCAGGGCGTCAAGAAGCTGCGGCGCTACCACGGCCGGTTCGAGCAGAAGCTGGTCGACGCCACCGCGCCGTTCGAGGTCGTGAAGGAGAGCCCCGCATTGGCGCTGGTCGACGCGCACAACGGCATCGGCACCGTGGCCGCGACCCGGGCCATGCGGATCGCGATCGCAAAGGCCAGGGTGTGCGGGATCGGGCAGGTGGTCGTGCGCAACTCGACCCACTTCGGGTCGAGCGCCGTGCACGCGTGCCTGGGCCCCGAAGCCGGCTGTATCGGGATCGCGATGACCAATGCCGGCCCGGAGATGGCGCCGTGGGGCGGACGCGAAGGCGTCGTGGGCACGAACCCCTGGGGGATCGCGGCCCCGACCGGACTCGGTTTCCCCGCCGTCCTGGACATCGCGCTGACCACCGCCGGAAAGGGCATGATGACGTGGCATGCCAGGGAAGGACGCCCCATCCCTCTCGACTGGGCGCTGACGCCCGCTGGCGAGGAGACGGACGACCCCCAGGCGGCGATGGCGGGCGCTCTGCTCGGGATCGGGCAGTACAAGGGGTACGGCCTCGCCTTCATGACCGACGTGCTGACCGGCGTGATCGGTGGCGGCGGCTACGGCCTGACGCCCTACGCCGATCAGGCGAGATGGAATGTGAGCCACACCCTCACCGCGATCGACATCGAGTGGTTCATGCCCCTCGACGACTTCCGCCGCCGCATGGACGACTTCGCGGCCATGTGCAAGTCCCGGGCGCTGCGGCCGGGCTTCAGCGAGATCCTGGTCCCGGGCGAGCAGGAGGCGCGGCGGGTCGCGTGGAAGACCGAGGCCGGAGTGCCGCTCGAGAACGACGCCCTCGACGACCTGCGCCGCCTCGCCGCCGATCTGGGTGTGGACGCGGACCTCACCGAGGTGGGGCCGTGGTCCGACGAGACGTTGTGAGGCGAACTGGCGAGCGGGCGCGGAGCGGGCCACCCTGCTGGGTCCCCACCCCTTCACTCGGAGCCGCACCGCATGCCTGAGCCCGCCGCCTGGCGATACCAGAAGATCACCAAGGCCATGTTCGATCTTCCCACGGCCCACGTGGTGCTCACGGGGCGGGTTCTCACACTGGCCGGCGACGTGATCGAGGACGGGTTCGTGGAGCTGCGCGACGGCGAGATCGCCGCGGTCGGACCCCGCTCGACGATGGCCGCGAGCGACGCACCGGTCGATGAGACGGGCGGGACGATCATGCCCGGTCTGATCAACAGCCACGCGCACCTGAACTGGGACGGCATCCACGACCTGGCGCGCCAGTCGATGGACGACCCTCGCCCGATCTCGGCGTTCAAGGCCGCCGGCAACATGCTCAAGTGCCTGCGCGCCGGGGTCACGATGGTGCGTGACCTGGGCTTCCACGACATGAACCTCTTCACGAAGCAGGCCGTGGAGCAGGGCATCGTGCCCGGGCCCCGGCTGAAGGTCACGGGCGCGGCGATCATTCAGACCGGGGGACACACCTACTGGGTGTGCCGCGAGGCGAGCGGAGCCGACGAGATGCGCCGGGCCGTCCGCGAGCAGGTCCGCGGGGGCGCCGACCTGATCAAGATCATGGCGTGCCACGACACCCTCGAGTTCACCGACGCCGAGTTGCACGCGGTCATCGACGAGTCGCACCGCAACGGGCTGCCCATCACGGCCCACGCCACGTACGACGCGTGCATTCAGCGGGTCGCTCGCTTCGGCGTGGATTGCGTCGAGCACGGGGGCTCGATGTCCGACGAGACCGTGGACCTCCTGCTCGAGAAGGAGATCCCCATCGTCACGACCTTCGCCCCCCTGGTCCAGCAGAGTCAGCCCGAGATCGCGCGCCGCTTCGGGATCCCCGAGTGGAAGATCGAGGAGCGTCAGAAGGCCGTGGCCGACCCGACACGCTACGCCGGGCTGGTGAAGGCCGCGCGGGCGGGTGTCCCGATCATCTTCGGCACCGATGCCGGGAGCCCGGCCGTCGAGCACGACGTCATCGCCCCCGAGCTCGCGCACATGGTCAAGGTGGGCGTCTGCCCCGACAACATGGATGCGCTGGCCGCCATCACGATCCGGGCGGCCCGCCTCTCGAAGATGGACGACCGCATCGGCACGCTCGAAACCGGCAAGGCCGCCGACGTCATCGTGGTGGACGGCGACCCGGACCGCGACCTCTTCGCGCTGGAGCGCGTTCGAACGACGTTCGTCGGCGGACGGAGGATGCACGGGTGAGCCTCCTCCGCGACCGGCTCGCCGCGCGCATCGTCCCCTCCGACGGCGCCTTTCGCACCCGCATGCTCGGTATCGCCGCGGGCATCGACGACCTGATCGCACTCGGGCGGGGCGACCCCGACTTCCACACCCCGAGCCACATCGTCGATGCGGCCAAGGCCGCCCTCGACGCCAACCGGCACCACTACACCGGGCCCACCGGCATCCAGCCGCTTCGCGAGGCGATCGCGGCCGACCTCACCGCCCGCTACGGCCTCGACTACGGACCCGACGAAATCGTCGTCACCGCCGGCGCGCAGGAAGGCATCATGCTGGCGATGCTGGGGCTGTGTTCGCCGGGCGACGAGGTGTTGATCACGAGCCCGCGCTTCACGTCGTACGATTCCGCGGTGGAACTCTGTGGCGGCACGCCGGTCCCCGTTCCGACCTTCGAGTCCGACGACTTCGCGCTCGACGTGGCCGAGATCGAGAAGCGTATCACGCCGAAGACGCGGATGTTCGTCCTGGTGTCGCCGAACAACCCGACCGGCGCGGTGACGCCGCCCGACGCCATCCGCGCCATCGCCGAACTGGCCACCCGACACGACCTCATCGTCGTGGCCGACGAGATCTACGGTCAGTTGATCTACCCGCCCAACGAGCACCTCTCCATCGCGACGCTCCCCGGCATGCGCGAGCGGACGGTGACGCTGAACGGCTTCTCGAAGTCGTATGCGATGACGGGATGGCGAGTCGGCTACCTTGCCGCGCCGCGCGACCTCGTCGCGATGCTCACCGAACCCCGCCACACCCTGTCGATCAACACCTCCACGATCAGCCAGCATGCGGCGCTCGCGGCACTCACCGGTCCGCAGGAGCCGTTCGAGGCGATGTTCGCAGCGTACGCGGAGCGCCGCGCCTGGCTCATGCCCGCCTTGACCGAGGCCGGCTTCACGTACGGTCACCCCGGAGGGGCCTTCTACATCTACACGAACGTCTCGCCGACCGGGCTCGCGGCCCCCGAGTTCTGCGAGCGGCTGCTGCGCGAGACCGGAGTGATGCTCTTTCCCGGGACCATGTTCGGAGACGAGAGCACCGATTACATCCGCATCAGCTACCTGCAGCCCCTGCCCCTGATTCAGGAAGCGATGGGGCGCATCGCCACCTTCGTCGCCTCGAACGCAGCACGAGTCGGATCATGACCGCACCCTTCGTCGGCATCCAGATCAGTCCGATCAGCTTCGTCGACGAGGGCGTCGACACGGTCCTGGATACGCTTCAGAACCGCGTGGGCGTGAACGTGCTCATGCTCGGCACCGTCAGCTGGCTGGGGCTCAAATCGGGTCGGTCCATCAGCCACGAACTCGACGGCTGGCCGGATCACGGCGTCCCCGAACCGTACCAGATGCGGGGCGGCGCCTACTTCGAGCCCGACCCGCGCTACTACGCCGACACCTTCATGGCGGACTATCGCAGCCGCGATCCCGAGTTCGCCGGGAAGGACATCCTGAAGATGGTCGTGCCCGAGGCGCACGAGCGCGGCATGAAGGTCTACATCGAGCTGATGGAGCCCTTCTTCAAGTATGCGGGCCACGGATCGGCGGCGAGCGTCGAGATCCCCACGCTCGGACAGGCCATGGAGGTCGACCTCTTCGGCCGCATCGGTGGCGAGCCCTCGACCTCGAATCCGGGCTACCGGAAGTGGATCCACTCGATGATCGAGGACCAGGTCCGCAACCACGACCTCGACGGCGTCATGTGGTGCAACGAGCGCAACTCGCCGCTGGACACGTTGATCCGGGGGGGCGCGCCGGGGGACTTCTCGGAGGCGTCTCGCCGCGAAGCGATCGAACGAGGCGTCGACGTCGAGGCGTGTCGCCAGGCGTTGCTGCGGCTCTACGATTTCATGCAGGAAGCAGCCGCGGGCAAGCGCTTCGCCGACGGGCCCCTGGTTACCTTCCTGCGCGTCCTGCTGGACAACCCCGAGGCGCTGATCTGGGAGAAGTTCTGGCTCGAGCGCAACAAGGATCTGGACCGCGAGCTCTACGGACTCGTGAAGTGGTGCAAGCCGCATCTGCCCTTCGGACTGAACGTCTGGAACCGGAACCACTTCAACCTGCTGCGTCGCGCGCAGTGGCCGTGGCGGGAGCAGACGAGGTACGCCGATTTCGTGAAGCCGATCACGTACCAGCACCAGGCCGGTGAGATCTGGCATCGAGAGGTGGGCTTCCTGCGCAGCACCATCCTGCGCGACTTCGAGCCCGACGAGACCTCCCGCGCGCTCTTTCGGGTCCTGGGGCTGAACGAGGCACCCTTCGACGAAGTCATCGCCGCGGGGATGGACCCCGACACCTACGTCTACGGCCAGTGCGCGGACGCGGTGCGGGGCGTGGACGGACAGGCGAAGGTCTACATGGGCGTCGGCGTGGACGCGCCGCGGACCCGCCCGGACACGGCCACGTGCTCCAGGGACATCGTCTACCGCTCGGTGATGGCCACGTACCGGGCCGGGGGAGATGGGGTGGTGCTGGCGCCGAACTACGCCTCGATGCACCTCGCGCACCTCGACGGCGTGGCCGAGGCCCTCGACGAACTGGGACTCCGGTGACCTTCGATCTCGTCATCCGCGGGGGGACGCTCGTCACCCCGGACGGGGTGCGACCGGGGGCTCTCGGCGTACGGGATGGGCGCCTCGCGGCTGTGGCAGGTCCGGACACGGATCTCGA
>JAHHMJ010000421.1 GCA_018678395.1 Gemmatimonadota bacterium
CGGCGGAAGTTCTGGCGGACGCGGAGGAGCGAGCCGGCCTCGAGATGTTGGATACGCTCCTGCCCGAAGACGTTTCCCGGCGGAGTCTGAGGGGCGACGCCCTGGCGACCCTGCGAGCGGTGGCCGAGGACGACGCTGGGGCGCTCCTGGTGGTGGGGGACCAGGGCCGGGGTTGGATCCATCGGCGGATCGTCGGAAGTACGACCGAGGCGCTCCTCACCGAGTGCTCCGCCGCGCTCGCGGTGCTGCCGCTGGTTCGCCCCGATCCGACATGACTCTCCCCAGCTCAGCTCTCCCCCGACCCCGCTGCTCACCGTGAATGCCCACGCCCCGAAGGACCCGCACGCCGGCCACGAGCCGGACGACATGGCCGGGTTGGCCCGCCACTACCTCAAGGACCTGGTCTACGGCGCCAACGACGGGATCATCACCACCTTCGCCGTCGTGGCAGGCGTGGCTGGAGCCCGTCTCGAACCCCGGATCGTCGTGATTCTGGGCTTCGCCAACCTCCTCGCCGACGGGTTCTCGATGGGGGCGAGCAACTTCCTGTCGATTCGATCGGACGAGGATGTCCGGCGAATGAGGGGGCTCGATTCGGTCGAGCCGTTTCCCGGTCGCCACTCGCTGGCGACGTTCCTCGCATTCGTCGTGGCGGGAGTGGTGCCGTTGATGAGCTACGTCGTGGTCGTAGGGCCCGCCCAACGCTTCCCGCTCGCCGTCGGGCTGACCCTCGCCACCCTCTTCGTCGTCGGGGCCGCTCGGTCGCTGGTGACCCGGATGCCGTGGTGGCGGAGCGGCCTGGAGATGCTGGTCGTCGGCTCCGTGGCCGCGGCCGTGGCGTTCGGGGTGGGTGCCTTCGTGAGGGGATTGACCGGATAGGAAGGGGAGGACCCTCCCTCACCTGTGGCGGCATCTTCGAACATCGCCTCGGGACACACCCCTCAGTGTACCCAACCCTCCTCGCGATACCGTTTCAGCCGCCGGCAGACCGTCCCTCGGTTCACCCCGAGGCGTCGAGCGGCCTCGGCCTGGCAACCCCCGGCGAGAGCGAGCGTGGAGAGAAGGTACTCCCGCTCCAGGCGATCGAGGGTCCAATGCTCCGCGAGACCGCGATCGAACAGGGCTCCGAGGGTCTCTGCCGGGGAACGGAAGGGATCCGGGCCCGGTTCGTCGGCCGTGTCGCCGAGAATGAGACGCCGCTCCACGAAGTTCTCCAGCTCTCGCACGTTGCCCGGCCAATCGTGGTCCAGCATCCGCAGAATCAGATCACCGCCGAACTCGGCCGCGTCCCGATCGAGGCCGAGTTCATCGGAGAGCCGGCACCGGAGGTGCTGTACCAGGACCGGCAGGTCTTCGAGGCGTTCCCTCAGCGGCGGGATTCGAATGGGGAAGACGTTCAGGCGGTAGTAGAGGTCCTCCCGGAACCGGCCCTGATCGACGAGGCTCGCCAGATCGCGGTTGGTCGCCGCCACGAGCCGGAAGTCGACCTCGACCGGTGCGCGGCTCCCGACTCGGTGGATGACCCGCTCCTGAATCACCCTCAGCAGTTTGACCTGGATGTCCTGGGAGAGGGTGCTGATCTCGTCGAGGAACAGGGTGCCACCCGCGGCCGTCTCGATCCACCCCCGGCGGCTCTGTATCGCACCGGTGAACGCACCCCGCTCGTGGCCGAAGAGCTCCGAGTCCAGGAGAGTCGCCGGGATGGCGCCGCAGTTGACCGCCACGAAACGCCGCCGGGCCCGGTCCGACATCGAATGGATCGCGTGCGCGACGAGTTCCTTCCCCGTCCCTGTTTCGCCGGCGACCAGGACGGTGGCGCGCGTCGGCGCCACCCGCGCGATCGTCCGGTACAGGCGGTGCATCGCAGGACTGCGACCGACCATTCCCTGGAAGACGATGCTTTGGCGTCGAGTGCTTACCGACCGAGAGGCGGAGGCGGGCGTCGCATCGTTCTCGACGATGGGGCGCGACGGCCCCAGTTCGAACCGCCGAACCTCGCGATCCGCACCCCGAGATCCGTCCTGCACGAGCGTCGCCATGAGGTCTCCCGGGAGGGTCGGACACTCACTGCCTCACCCTAACCTGGGTGGCCCGGGGACCGGCGTCTTGTCAGGAAACTGGGAAAGGCGACCGTGGGGAGATCCCCTACAAATGGCGGATTAGCTCAGTGCCCCGACTCCACCGCCGCCCGCAGTCCCTCCGGCCCAAGTCCGCCCAGCCCCAAGGTCTCCAGCGTACGCTCGGCTCCCGCCCGCAGGTCGCGGCCCAGAACGATCGACACGAGGGTGATGATGGCGTCCATCGCGGGCGTCGCGACACCCGTAACGCGGGCCAGGTCCGTGAGCAGGATCAAGCCGTAGCCCACGTCCTCGGTGAGGTAGCGGTACTCGAGCGTCGTCTGCGCCACGATGCCCTTGAACCCCGGCGCCCGGCTGTAGGCTGTGTCGTAGTTTTCCTCGGTCATGTAGCCCTGTAGTACCCCGACCCCGGGCTCCGACAGGATCGGAGCGTCCAGCGCCTCGGCGATCGCGAGGCGCTCGGCGTCCACGGCCTCCATCAGCCGTCCGACCCCCGGGGTGACTCCCTCCTCGTAGAACAGGAAGTCCTCGGGGGACTCGATGCGACCGACGTTGAGCAGCGACACCGCGGGATGGATGACGTTGTTGCCGTTCTGGAGCAGGGTCTGGAAGACGTTGTCGTACGGGGTGACGCCGGCATACACGGCCGCGACGTCCGCCGCGCGCTCGTCGACCGCGCCCGAGGGGAGCGACGCCATGAAGAGCCCCGCCTGCAGCTTGAGATAGACGTGGACCCGGTTCTCGCCCATGAGGCGGCAGGCGTAGGGGAGCGTCGACGTCTCGGACACGACCACGGACGGATCGGCGAGGTCGAGGCCGAGCACCCGTTTGAACACGATGGCGCCGCCGTTGGTGCCGGGGCACACCACGACGTGCTGCCCCGACTGGAGACGTCCCCGGCACGCGTCGGCGAAGGGCGCCGTGGCATAGGACGGACCCACGACGTACACGAGCGCGGCACCCTCCAGCGCCACACCGAGATCGTGGCCCGCGTAGGCCAGCTGTGCCCGCCCTTCGACGTCACCGGTGGCCTCGATGGCGTCGCCGGCCGCACGGATGGCCGCGACGGTCTCACCGAAACGCTCGAAGTCGAAGAGGCGCACCTCGTGACCGTGCAGGGCGCAGTCGGCCGCGACCGCACACCCGCCGTTTCCGGATCCGAGGACGGCGATGATCATGATCGGTGTTTCCTGTTACGGGGGATTCGTCCTCCGGAAGACCCGGGCGGCGGCTCAAGACTATCTCGACTCCCGTCAGCACGACATCCCAACCGACGATGGCGTCGCCCGGCAGCACGCGAGACCGTCGAAGTCGCGGCCGATCACAACGGGCCGAGGTGGACCGGGAGGCGCTCCCCGGGCGGGTCTTCGAGTCGCCGCCACCACCTGTGCGGGCCGGGAGCCGGGCGCGCCGAGAAGAGACCCCTCCACCCGAGAACATGGAAGACGGTGCCGAACTCGCATGCTGCCCTCACTGCTCGCCGCGACGGGCGGGCTCCGAAGAAGGCCGATCCTTGAATGCGGGACAGCCGCCGATCGCCGGACCGGCCTCGTTCGGCGCAATCGAAGAGGCAATACAGGACATCGGCCGCAGCCAGCACGGCGTGGCGAGCCGCCCCCAGATTCTCGCTTGCGGTCTGACGAGTTCCGCGCTGGGGCGGAGGACGAGACGTGGTCGGTACGAGACGGTCTTTCGGGGAGTGTACCGGGTCGGTCGATCCGCGACCCACCTGACTCGCCCCTCCGCCGCCGCTCTTGCGGTCGGACCCAATGCGGTGATCAGCCACTCCACCGCGGCGCGCGTCTACGGATGGCTAGCCCCGGCGGACGCGTGGCGCTTCGACCGGGCGGATTCCGTGACCCCACGACGAAGGATCGAGGGCGGAGTATCCGTCGACGCGACCCTGTTGCGTGGGAATCGGCGATCCAGGCCCGGCCTGCGGGTGCACTGCGCCGGATCGTTGACCTCGGACGAGGCGACCACCGTCGCCGGGATCCCGGTGACGACGCCGATCCGTACCGTCCTCGACGCCGCCGCACAGCTCGATGCCTTCACCGTGGAGCGCGTGGTCGCTGCCGCTCTGAGGACGGGCGCCGTCGATCGAGCGGCACTCTCGGTGGCGTGTTCACGCTATCGCGGCCGCCGTGGAATCGGTCGCCTCCGGCAAGTGCTCGACCGACCCGAGATGCCCCGATTCACCCGATCCGAGGCAGAGCGTCGGGTCCTGAAGGCGATCCGCGACTCCGGCCTCCCAACACCTCGGGCAAACGTCACCGCAGGTCCTTACGAAGTGGACTTTCTCTGGGACAACCTGAACGTGGTGCTCGAAGTCGATGGATTCGAGTTCCATTCGTCCCGGCGCTCCTTCGAGTCCGACCGGGAACGTGACGGATGGCTCCAGGCGGAGGGGCTTCTGGTCGTCAGACTGACATGGCGCCAGATCACTCGCGAGCCGATGAAGACCATGGTGCAACTCGGGCGAACGCTCGCTCGGCGCTCAGCGGAGCGCGGGACGAGGCTCGCGTGAGTCCAACGGCGGGTGGCGAGCGGCGCGTGTGGAATCGCCGGTCGAGCTGCTGGCGAGGGTCGGACGGCGGCAGCGATGAACGATGGCGCTCGCAGGGCTGCTCCTGTGACCGGCTCGGCTCGGACGATCGCCGGTTTGCAGGCTTCGGCAGCGTATACAGCGGGTGCAACGTGTGCGTTCGATCACCATCGGCCGCCGATGTACACGTTCTTCCCACGATCGCGGGCATAACGTGCCGCCCGGGCCACGAACCCGTCCCGATGACCACGTTCTTCCCGCTTCGGGCGGAGGGGGCCGGCCCCGCCCTCCGCGGCGGCCTCCTGCCCTCCGCAGAGGCGCCCGTCCCGCGTCCCATCGCAGCGACCCCAACCCTCTCTCCCGCTCACGCCCCACAATCGCAGTCGAACGAAGCGTCCCGCCGGTCAGCCAGCACCATCGTGGTCGCGCGCCCCGCCCCTCCCCCGCCCAACCGGCGCGAAGCGTCCTCTCTACTGCCCGCCGCCCGGCACGTGCGGAAAGAGCTCGTCGAAATACGCCAGGACCATGTTCCGCCACAGTGGCCAATCATGCTTCCACTCGGGGCCCCAGGAATCGACGCGATTCGGTACACCCTGGGCACCGAGCACACGAGCGACGTTCCACGACTGGCCGATGTTCTCGGCTTCGCCCTCGCCCGAGGCGAGCAGGACGAAGCGCTCCCGAAGCCGGTCGAGATGCTCGCCGGTGAGGTGAGGCACGAAGTCGAGGGGCGACGAGACGTGATAGTCGGGCGTCGGCGGTGCCTCGAGGAAGCGGACGAGGTCGTACGTGCCGCTCATGCAGAGCGCCTTGCTGAACACGTCGGGATACCGGCAGACCGATGCCAGCGCCTGGAACGCGCCGATCGAGGCTCCCCCCGCCACGATCTCGATGGAGTCGGACTGACAATCCATGCGAATCGCGGGCACGAGCTCGTGGCGCACGTACTCCTGATACTGGTTCATCACCCACATGCGGTGCTGCGGCGAGCCCTCTTCGACGAGCATGGCGCGCCCGGCGATGGAGTCGCAGGAGTAGATCTTGATGCGACCCTCGTCGAGGGCCCGCTTGAGCGTTCCCACGATGTGGAAGCGCTCGATCTCCTCGGCGTCGCCCCCGGCCGTCGGGTAGATCAGGAACGGCGTCCCGAGGGTCCCCCAACGGACCAGCGACACCTCGCGTTCGAGTCGCTCGGAGTACCACGTCATGCGGTGCTTCACTCTTGGCCCTCCACGGGGTTGTGCTCGCGCCAGGTCTGGATGCGGGAGAAGAACAGCTCGGTGAATTCGTCGACTTCGTGCGGTGGGAAGACGGCGGCGACCTTTCGACGCACGGCGTCCTGAGCGGCGTCGGACCCGAACCACTCGTGGGTCACTTCGTGCAGATGCGAGAGGTGCCGCTCGCAGAACTCCCCGAAGGCGTCGGTATCGAATCGGTCGTGGACCTCGGGGAGAAGTGCGTCGATGCGCTCATCGAGCGTCATCTCGGGGTCCACCTTCAGGATGTAGGCATCCCAGTCGATGCGCTTCACGCGGCGCTCGGTCGACGCGGCGAAGACCGCCCAGCGCAGGTTCGCCTCGATGTACCACGGGAAGTGATAGTGCACCGAAGTGACCTGGGAGTCCGGGCACGGGTTGGCGAAGTCGATCGGGTACCAGGTCTCGTCCTTGTGCAGCAGTTCGCACGAATTGAAGTCCCACCCGAAGAACGCGTTGATGATGAGGGTGGTCCCTTCGATGATCTTGCGGTCGCGTTCCGACAGGTATTCATGGGGCCGCGCATCCGTGTACCGCTCGTGGTGCGCCGCCTTGGGATCGTAGCGCACGATCCGGGTCTGCGGCCCCAGTCCGACGCAACGCACGAAGTGGTCGAAGGGCTCGACCGACTCCTGAAGGGTCATCACCAGCTTGCCGCTCTGGTCGTAGGACTGGCGGAGCGCACCCTCGTCGTCGAGGCGGGAGACCGCCCGCCAGCCGCCGCCGTCGTACGGCTTCATGTACATCGGATAGCCCAGGTCGCGACCGATGGCGCCGAGATCGAAGTGGCGCGCGTACGCCTGAAGCGTGAATTCGAGGTCGTCGACCGGCTCGTACGAATGCGGCGGCACGAGCCAGGTGCGGGGGATGGGGAAGCCGAGTCGGATCATGCCCGCGTACGCCGACAGCTTCTCCACCGACTGCACCGACCAGGGGTTGTTGAAGACGTAGACGTCGTCGATGAGGACGGCCTTCTTGATCCACTCGCGCCGCGTGTGGTACCAGTGCGTGAGCCGGTCGACGACGACGTCGTATTTCTTCGGCTCACGCAGGTCGAAGGGATCGATGGTCATGCGCTCGACGTCGAAGCGGACCGTGTCACCGCCCGCGGGCACCGCGAGATCGAGGCGCTCGAGGATCTCCGTGAAGGCGATGGGCCAGCAGATGTCCGCCCCCAGGGAGAGTCCGATCTTCTTCGTGACGTCCGCCATGCGCGCTCCTCCGTGTCCTCGGTCTGGTAACGGGCGCCGCCGGCCCGGATGGCCTGCAGATCCGCTCAGTCGTAGACCAGCCAGAGCGGTCCAGGCAGGAGCCACGACAGCCCCATGCGCAACCGATCCCGCCAGTTCTCCCAGTTGTGTCCGTCGCGCGACTCGACGAATCGCACGTTCATTCCCGTCCGCTCCAGCACCGGTACCAGCGATCGGTTCTCGTAGATGAGGGACTCGTAGATCCCGCAGCTCACGAAGATACGGCGCGCCACCGCGGTGGGTGCCCTCCGGTAGTCGTTCACGAAGTCGGCGATCGGATCGAACACGGGGCCGCGCCCGTGCCCGCCGATATCCGAGAAGGCGAACGAGCCGGACTGGAGCAGCAGCCCACCGAAGGTGTCCGGGTAGCGCACCGCCGTCGAGAGCGTTGCCACGGCCCCGAGACTCGCTCCCATCAACACCCGACTCTCCGGCGCGGTCCGCAGCGGCAGCATGTGCTCGAGATCGGGCACCAGCTCTTCGACCAGGTAGCGCGAGTGGGCCTCGGACCCGCGATACTGCTCCATGCGATCGTGTGGATGCATGAGAGCGGCCACGAGCCCCGGGATCTCGAGGCGCTGGATCAGGTTGTCGAGCACGGTCTTCAGGCCGGCATACGCCAGGTAGTCGCCCCCGTCGTGGACCAGCAGGAGCGGGTAGCTGCGCGATGGACGAAACCGCGCCGGCCGGTAGATCGTGACCTTGCGCGTCCCTCCGAGAATCCGACTCCGGAAGCGACGTTCCTCGAGGGTGCCCTGCCGTACCGAGGGATCTTCGACGGCCCAGTCGGGGACCGCGTACCCGGCCGCCTGGATCACCGAGTTGGCGCCGAACGGATCGCGCGCCAGATGGGGATTCAGGGGATCACGCAGCCATTCCGAGCCACCGGTTCGTACGACCTCGAATTTGTACTCGACCCGAGAGCCCTCGGGGAGTTCGAGCACGTCGTACCACAATTCGGTGCCGCGGATGCGATGCAGCGAGTTGGCGGTCGGCAGACCGAACACCCAGTGGCGCAAACGAACGTCGTCGGCCGAACCGCGGAACAGGATCGTCACTCGCGTGCCCTCGACGATCGGGACCGTACGCCCTTCGAGGAAGGCGTCGATCTCACCCGTCGTCGGTGAATCGCCCTCCAACGCCCGGCGCACGAACGGCTCGATGGCGAGCCCGCCCACGTCCGGCGTCTGCGGCGACGCGCGCTCGGGAGCCCACCTCATGCGTGCTCTCCCAGCCGGGCCGCCTCGACCGCTGTCCACCGATGCCCATCCCACTCGGCCCGCGCCCCATGGTCCATGAGCAGGCAATCGTCCGGCTCGAACCTCCGCGCCATGCGGTCGACGCGGTCCGCATCGTCGAGCCGCAAGCGCCGGGACGCGCTCGGGAGCGGGATGACGCCCGGCACCCGCCCCAACCCCGCCTCACCCACCTCGGCATGACCCGGGCCCCACGGCGGCGAGTCGTGGAAGAGCACAACCCGCCGGGCGAGAACCATCGTGCCGCCTCCCCAGGCGACGAGCGTGCGGGACGTGAGCAAGCGGGGCATGTCGAACAGGCGCAGGCGATTCAACAGCACGGGCACGTGCCCCCCGGCCATCGCGACCACACGCACATGGTCCAGTCGTTCGGCGAGTTGGGCTCGGATCTCGCGGACCGCATCCCGCTCGCCGAAATGAACCTCGGCCTCGAAAGCCCGGCGGGCTTCTTCGATACGGCGCAGATGGTGCTCGTCCAGACGACGAACGTCGTCGAGGGCCGCCTCGCGCTCCGGATCGAGGACGCGCGCATCGCCGACCATCGCGGCCATGCGCGCCCACCCGTCCATGAGTCGCTGGAGGCGCAAGTTGTACGCCCGGCGCAGCAGACGCAGGCGCCGCTGGTGGGCGCGATGCGCGTCCGCGAGCTCCGGGTCACGACTCCAGACCTCTTCGCCTCGCGCATAGAGACGCAGGTTGAACCCCTCGCCGTCGAGGGCGTCGCGAATGGCGCCGTCCTCATCTTCCCATTCCTGACGGCCCGCCGTGATCCAGGCGACACCGCCGTCGCCGCGGAAGCGGTCCACCTGATGGCGAAAATCGCCCACGTCCGGATGCGACCCCAGCAGGACGACGGGACCCGACGCCTCGCTCACCGGGCCCGAAGCCTCGCTCACCGCGCCCTCAGCTGCGTGATCTCGCCGATGGTGTCCAGCATGCCCCGCAGGGTGTCGTAGTCCGGGTGGCGCATGCGGATCCAGGCGTTGGCCATGTAGCCGCCCTCGACCGGCTGGGTCGGCGTGCCGTCCGAAGGAACGTGGGCATCCAGAATCCACTCGCCGAACCGTCGCTGCACCTCGTCGAGCCCCTCACAGTGCGAGACCACGCCGTCGCGATCCGGCCGCAACGCGATCAGCCCTGCCGAGTACCGTCGGGACGAGGGCGTCCCCCGTCGCCCGTACAGCACGGCCAGCGCCCACTCCATGTACAGGTCGACCTCGTTCGCGGCCGAGTAGAGATCCCAGGTGCGGACTCCGGGAGGCCGGCACCCGATCTCGGAGAAGCGCAATCCCCTGGGCCCGAAGAACCACTCCAGGTGGGTGGCCGTCGTGTCGATCCCGAGCAACTCGTTGACTCGTGCGCCGAGGGCGCGCACTTCCGCGTAGTCCGGCACCGAGTCGATACGGTTCGTCACCACGATCTGCGGCGAGATCCAGCGGGTCCGCATCGCTTCGAGGACGTTGGGGAAGTAGTGGCTCACGAAGTCGTGGAGCACCCGCCCCCCCGCGGTGATCGTGTCGTAGAAGCCCTCGTGTCCCTCCACGAACTCCTCCACGGCCACACTCCCACCGTGCCCCACGCCGGAGGCCGCGAGAGCGCCGCGGAGTTCGTCGTCCGAGTCGACACGGGTCGCCCCGGAGGCTCCCGCGCCGGAGCGCGGCTTGACGATCAGCGGATACCCGACACGGGCTGCGAACGCGAGGATCTCGTCGGGCGAATCCCCACCCATCGACGCCGCCGTCGGCACCCCACCCTCCCGTAGCACGTCCTTCATTGCGGGCTTGTCCCGGCACAACCAGGCCGTGCGCACCGAGGTCCCGTGGATGCCCAGGGCCTCGCGGGCCTGCGCCGCTGCCATGACGTGGGCTTCGACCGTCGCTTCGAGGCGATCCACCGCCATCCGTTCGGAAACCCAGGCCACCGTCCGGACGAGCGCATCGGCATCGATGACGGTCGGGATCTGTTCGTAGTGCACGAGCCACCGCCGCAGGTCGCCGTCGAGGCTGTCCTTCGGACGCTCGCCGATCCCCGTGACCGCAGCGCCCGCCTCGTGCAGGGCGCGCACGAACTCCTTCTGGTTGGCGGGAAACGAAGGCTCGACGAAGACGACGTGCATGGCGGTCGGGGCGGAGGGACAGGGCCTCGGAATCTATGGTTTCCCGGCGGGCCCGCGAGGCCCGCCTCTCCCGCTCTTCAGGAGTCGGGAACCGCGCCGGCCTCGTCTGCGCCGGGCGTGAGGAGGTGGTCGCGCTCGTCGCGGGCGGCCCTCAGCCGCCTCACGGCCTTCACGACGCGCGTGCCCGACAGCGCTCCCCACGCGCTCAGCGCCGCCGCGATGGAGTAGGCCTGGGGTCCGACCTCTCCCGCGTACGACCCGAAGACCCCGGCGAGCACCAGCGCGACCAGGGCGCGCCGCCCATGACGCCACGCCGATGCGGAGTTCGACGTCTCCTGATCGTCCAGATCGCGCAAGCGGAGCGCCCGTTCACCGTCGGTTTCGGGTGTCTGCATGGCCCTCTCGGTCGTCGGCCTTCGAAATCAGCGGCGATACGCGGCCCCGGCGGCGACGCGCCGGGCAGGCCGAAGCTAGGAAGCGGGCAGGAGCACCATCAAGGCATTCATGCGCGATCGCCCCAGCGGCGTCGACCCCGGGGCCGGCCCGGCGACAGCCTGAGCGCGGGGGCGGCTCCATCGCGGCCATTCCATGTCGTCACGACGCGGAACACCGAGCCCCAGACAGTGTAACACGCTATCTGTCAATATCTTCCGTCACATCTCGAGCCGGTCGCTCCCGTCCGGTCGAGCCCGTCGAAAGGACCACCATGAGTTCCATGATCGATATCCATCCGACCGATACCGCACCCGCCGGCACCGCGCCGCATGCAGGTCTGCATCCCACGCGGAATGGCGTTTCCGCCGACGTACGCGCCGCGCTCATTCCGCTCCTGAACCAGCTGCTCGCCGACACGGTGGACCTGCGTTCGCAGATCAAGCAGGCGCATTGGAACGTCCGAGGTATCCACTTCCAGCCTCTGCACGAGCTCTTCGACGGCGTGGCGGAAGTACTTCCCGGGTTCTCCGACGAGCTGGCCGAGCGGGTGGGGATGCTCGGCGGGGCCGCCGCCGGGACCGTGAGGGATTC
This sequence comes from Gemmatimonadota bacterium, assembly GCA_018678395.1. Lineage (GTDB taxonomy): Bacteria > Gemmatimonadota > Gemmatimonadetes > Longimicrobiales > Gaopeijiaceae > Gaopeijia. Next base: position 11,528 of record JAHHMJ010000421.1, read on the forward strand.
CGCGACCGCCTCCCGTCTCGCGGAGATTCCGGGCGGACTCCTGACAGGGAACGACGCCGTGGCTGCGGTGGCGGAGCGCATTGCCTTCGTCACCAATGCCGTCCGCGAGGGCATCTCGATCGCGGGTGAGCAGGGCGACGAGGTCACCGCCGACCTCTTCACCGAGATCGCTCGCGAACTCGACAAGCAGCTCTGGTTCGTCGAGTCGCACCGCGAGGGTTGATGGCGACGGTACCCGTGGAGGGGCGGACGCCCTAGCTTGGGCCCGTCCCTCCGCACCGTTGCGCCGCTCGACTCGCCCTCCCCGATCCAATGCCCGACGTCACCTTCGTCGCGCCCTTCTTCGCAGACACGACGCTCCGCTTCATCGAGGCCCTCGCCGGGCTCGACGGTGTGCGGTCGAGCGTGATCAGTCAGGACCCTTCCGACCGCATTCCGAAGCCGCTGCGCAGCCGGCTCGCCGAACATGTCCGGATTGCGGATGGTCTCGACCCCGGCGAGATCGCGAAAGCCGTGATCGAGTTGCGGCGCCGCGGCCAGAAGGTCGAACAGCTGCTGGGGACCTTCGAGGAGCTCCAGGTTCCGCTCGGCTCGGTCCGAGACCGCCTGGGGATTCCCGGGATGGATGCGGCCACGGCCGAGAACTTCCGGGACAAGTCGCGCATGAAGGACATCCTGCGGGCTCACGGACTCCCGTGCGCGCGACATGCTCTCGTCCGCGACCCGGTCGCAGCCGGCGTCTTCGCGGGGGAAGTCGGATACCCCCTGATCGCCAAGCCTCCGGCGGGGTCCGGATCCCGCG
>JAHHMJ010000546.1 GCA_018678395.1 Gemmatimonadota bacterium
CTCGAGGAGCGCGTGGAGTCCACCGTTCACCGGGTCGCGGACTCCGACGACGAGTCGCCGGATCCGCGCCCAGCGCAGGGCGCCGCAGCACATGGCGCACGGCTCGGCCGTGGTGACCAGGGTGCAATCGGACAGGTCCGTGCTCTGGCGGAGGGCCGCGAGTGTCCGAATGACCTGGACTTCGGCGTGCGCCGTCGGATCGTGGAGTCCACGGACCCGGTTGCCTTCCACGGCGACGATCTCGTCACCGATCACCAGGGCGGCGCCGTAGGGATGGCCCTCTCCCTCGTCGGTAACCCGGCGGGCCGCCTGCACCGCCTGGTCGAGGGCGCGCTCAATGATCGGGCTGGTCAGCCATTCGTTCACGACGACCGTCCTCTCGGCTGGGTCACCCGCCACGCCCACACGATGAGAAGCGCCTGGAGCGGCAGCCGCGCCCAGCGCCCCCAGACCGGTATCTCGGGCCAGATGGAGGGGTCGATCGCCATCCACACGTTGGCCGGGAAGACGCCCAGCAGGACGGCGATCGCGAACAGGCCGCCGGCCCGGCGGGTGCGCGGAGTCAACACGAGGACGCCCGCCGCCACTTCGCAGACGCCGCTCAGGAGGATCAGCGCTTCGTGCCATGGCAGCCAGGGCGGCATGATGCGCAGATAGAAGTCGGGATTGACGAAATGCGCGACGCCCGCCGCGACCATGAAGAGGCCGAAGACGAGGGCCCCGGGCGAGCGGGGCCGGTCCGAGGCGCCGCGGTGATGTGCGTCGAGCATCGTGGATGTCCTCTCAGGGCGCGGTGAGCTCCCGTCGAGTCACCCGGGGTCCGCGGCGGAGTTCCAGCGACTGCATTGCCCCGGCGTTGTGGCGTCGCACCGTCCGGCGTGGTAATGAGGGAGTGCAGACTTTCCCCCAGCTCGACCGAGAGCGGTGCCATGCCCGGAACCCCCGCCGCCACAACCGCGACGATCATTCCCACCCTTCGCTACGCCGACGCCCCGGCCGCCGTCGATTGGCTGTGCAGGGCATTCGGCTTTCGGCGGCACCTCGTCGTGCCGGACGGCTCGGGCGGCATCGCACATGCTCAGCTCCTGTTCGGCAACGGCATGATCATGCTCGGATCGGCCCGGGACGACGAGTTCGGCCAGCTTCAGGCGCCCGGGGAGCGGGTCACCCAGAGCCCCTACATCGTGGTTGCCGACGCGGACGCCCATCACGCGGGTGCGGCCGCAGCCGGCGCCGAGATCGTCATGGAACCGACCGATCAGGACTACGGCGGCCGCCTCTACTCCTGTCGGGACCCCGAAGGAAACCTCTGGAACTTCGGCAGCTACGACCCGTGGGCGGACGTCGCCGGGGATGCCGGTTGAGGCCACGGGGTGCTTGGGCGGAACCAGGACGGGTCGGACCCACTGGCCGTTCGCTGACTCCGGCGTCTACCTTCGCATCGCCCCGATTCTGTCTCGAATCCCGAGGTGTCCATGCGTATGCTCCAGGTCATCGCCCTCGCCCCGCTCCTGTTCGCGTCGGGTTGCGCGGACGGTGAGACGACCCAGCGTCAGGCCGAGGTCGCCGAGGCCGGCAGCATGGTCATGCCCTTCGACCTCGATCGGAGCACGCACATCTTCGAGAAGACGGACTTCGGCGGGATTCAGGTGGTGGCGTCCGACGACGGTGATGTCGAGCAACTCCGTTTGATTCGCGACCATCTGGCCGAAGAGGCCGAGCGCTTTTCGCAGGGCGACTTTCACGATCCCGCCATGATCCACGGCGACGACATGGCGGGGATGCATGCTCTCGTGATGGGCCACGATCGGATCACCATCACCTATCGCGACGTGGACCGCGGCGGTGAGATCCGGTGGGAGTCCGAGGACCTGGATTTGATCCAGGCGATCCACGACTGGTTCGACGCCCAGGTCAGTGACCACGGCGAGCACGCGCAAGCGCACCGGTGAACGTCTCGCTCCCGCCGCTTCGAGACCCTCCGAGCGCCCGGACCCGCCGCCTCATGATCCCCGTCGCAGCCCGATTCCGAATAGTCTGGTGCCGGGTCGCCCGCCGACCCGCGGGCTATTTCACCGGGGGATCGAGATGCGACAGGAGCAGAGTTGGTTCAGCCTCGAGGGCACGGCGGAGGATCCGTCGCTCGTAGGACAGGTCTTCTTTCCCTTCGACTCCGATAGACTCGATGGTCGGGACCGGAATACGATGAACCGGTTGGCCAAGAGTCTCGAGGGTTCCCTCGAGAGAAAGCGGGTCGAGCTCTGGTTCGTGGGTTTCGCCGATCAGCGGGGCGCTGTCGGCTACAATCAGAAGCTGGGTATGCGTCGCGCTCGTGCCGTGAAGGGGTACGTCGACCGGTTGTTGGGACGGGCGAGGTACCCGCTGTACTCGTCGAAGGACGCTCTCAGCATCGGAGAGGCGAAGGCGGCGCAGGGGAGGGTTTCGGGGGCCCGGATGGCGTTGGATCGACGTGTCGACATCTACTCCAACTTCTCGCCCCTGCGCCGGATCCGCGTCCCGACGCTCCACGTGGAAGTGCAGATGGCGCGGCGCTTCAGCCATCGCAGGTTCTCCTACACCAAGGGCAAGTCCCAGCATTCGATGCGTACACCGGATCCGGGTGGAGACGCCATCGCGAATCTGGTCCGCCACTGGTTCCAACCAATGGGCACTATCCACAAGACCGGCCGCGAACTTCACGAGGCGCGCAGGATCGTGACCGTCCGCGCCACCGACCGCGTCAATCGGGTGATCCTCAAGACCGATGCAGGGGTGCGGAAGAGCCCGGTCTTCGAGATGGAGGCCTCGAACACGGCCGTGGACTACGAGTGGGGCCCTCCGAAGGACGTCGTGACGGTTCGGTGGGAACGGCGCCAGAAGACGATCAAGGGGCTGCTGGGAAAGGACGTCAACGAGGAACGATCGGTCGAGACTATCCTGCTGTCTCGCGACGAGGTCGGGGGCGACCCGCTCATATTCCCACCGGATCCCTAGGGAATCCGACTCAGCAGTCCCCGCCGCCGTAGGCCGCGTTGGGCCGGCAGTCCCAGCGGTTTCGCCGCACGTCCCAGATCCAGAGGTCGCCCGGTTCCATGACGACGTCGGCCGTCTCGAGCATGCGGGGCCTGCGCGACGCCTCCCACCCGGGCGCCTCGTTCTGCGTGGCTGGATCGAAGTTGTCGGCCGAGGCCAACTCGATTCGCAGGAAATAGCGGCCCGGGAGCTGGACGCTCTGGGTGCAGAAACGCGTCACGCGGCCTTGCCGGGCCTCACCGAGCCGGATGCCGTCGCCCATGCGGTCGTATCCGGTGAAGATGCCCGAGACGCCCTCCTTGGGACGCCGCTCCGAATCGACCAGGTAGACCCGCTCCATCGTGCCGGCGCCGCCCTGGCGGTTGTCGATGTCGACGCAGGCGAGGGCCAGCTCGGGATCGAAGGCTTCGGATTCGGGGCTGCCACCCGAGGAGGCGCAGGCCGCGAACAGAAGGGCGGCGCCGAGGGTGGCCACGCCGGCGAATCGGGGCATCGGGGAGACTCCGGGAAGAGACGACAGGTCCGTTTCGTTTATACGCCTGCGGCGCCGGAGAGTGTCATCCCCGCCACGGAGTGCGAGGGTGCGGCGGCGAGTGAAGCGCGCGCCGGAACTCGCTCAACCCGGCCGGAAGCCCTCGGGGTTGTCGCCGAACCCCCACAGGAATGGCGGCTCAGCGCCGCAGGCTCGCACGTAGGCGAACAGCTGCCCCCGGTGGTGCAGCAGCTCTTCGTTGAGAATCACCATGGCGAAGGTGCCATTCAGCTGCATGCCCCAGGGGTTCTCCACCCCTCCGGACAGCTGCTCGTCGCCGACCTTCGCGATGGCGGCGTCGGCGCGGGCCCAGCAGTCACGTGCGAACGCGATCACGTCGTCCTTGGTCGTGAGACCGCTCGCGACGGTGTCTTCTCCCCCCTCATCGGCTCCGATCGTACCCGAGGCCACACCCTCGGCAATGTCGCGCAGGATCGAGCCCGAAGTGTGCACCACCAACTGCGCTGGAGTGCGCATGTCGGCGATCGGGTTCTGGTGGAACTGGTCGGCCGGGATCGCGTCGAGGACGCGGAGGTAGATGCCGTACTTCTGGCGCATGTGGTCCCACATGCCGTCGAGCCACTGTCTGTTCACGGGGATGATCCGGGTTGGGAGGGGGGAGTGGGGCTGCTCATGGCCGTACCTGCCCGTCGCCGCGCACGACCCACTTGTACGAGGTGAGTTCGGGGAGCGCCATGGGCCCGCGCGCATGGAGCTTCTGGGTACTGATGCCGATCTCGGCGCCCATGCCGAATTGGCCGCCGTCGGTGAAGGCGGTCGAGGTGTTGGCGTAGACCGCGGCGGCGTCCACGCCGTTCAGGAACGCCTCGAGCACCTCGGGATCCTCGGCGATCACCGCCTCGGAGTGCTTCGAGGAGTGGCGGTGGATGTGCTCGAGTGCGTCGCTGAGATCCGCGACCACGCGCACCGCGAGCTTCATGGCGAGGAACTCGCGCCCGAAATGCTCGGGCGCAGCGGCGTGGAGTGGCCCGGCGTAGACTCCCTCCAGGGCCGCGTAGGCCTCCGGGTCCGCGAAGACCTCGGCCCCGTGGTCCGTGCCGAGCTCTTCGAGCAGCGTCGGCAGGACGTCGGTCAGGTCGCGGTGGACGAGCAGGGTGTCGAGCGCGTTGCACACGCTGACCCGTCGCGCCTTGGCGTTCGTCACGATGGCACGGGCCTTCTCGACGTCGGCGCTGGCGTCGACGTACGTGTGGACGATCCCGGCGCCCGTCTCGATGAGGGGAACGCGCGCATGGTCGCGGACGAAATCGATGAGACCACGTGAGCCTCGCGGGATGGCGAGGTCGACGTACTCGACGGCGTCGAGCACGTGGGGCAGCACGTCGCGTTCGGGAGAGGTCAGGAACACCGCCCCGGGATCGATGCCGTGATCCTCCAGCACCGTGTGGACGATGCGCACGATCGCGGCGTTGCTGTCGCGGGCATCGCGGCTGCCTTTCAACACGCAGGCGTTCCCGCTGCGAAGACAGAGAGCCACGACGTCGAAGGTGACGTTCGGGCGCGACTCGAAGATCACGGCGATCACTCCGATCGGAACCCGGATCTTCGTTAGGTGGAGCCCGTTGTCGAGATGCCGTGCTTCGAGCACTTCGCCGAGCGGTGTGGGCAGGCGCGCGACCCGACGCAGATCCGCGGCGATCGCCTGGAGACGCCCCTCGTCGAGCAGGAGCCGGTCGTAGCGGGGATCAGCCGGATCCATGCGCTCCAGGTCCGCGGCGTTGGCGGCCAGGATTTCGGGTGCAGCCGCGACGGCCGCGTCCGCCAGCGCCTCGAGGATCGCCGTGGTCCGACCGGGGTCGAGCGCGGCGAGCTCACGCGCCGCCGCGCGGGCTGCGTTCAGCCCTCGCTCGAGGTCGGCGGGCCGAGTGGGGTCAGTCGACGAGGTAGAGATAGTCACAGTGGATCACCGGCTTCCGGTCGCGGTGTCCGATCGCGGCACGTGCCTCGGCGTGGCCGTACTGCGCGCGCCCACAGCCGAGCAGGCGGCCGTCGGTCGATCGGACCTGAATCACATCGCCTTTCACGAAGTCACCCTCCACGCGCTCGACCCCGATGGGCAGCAGACTGGTGAGCCGCGACCGGTCGGAGAGCGCCTGTTCGGCGCCCGCGTTCACGGTCACGGCCCCGAGGGCGTGCCCCTCCATGGTGGCGAGCCATCGCCTCGTGGGCGAGGCCACGCGCCCGGCGGGGAAGCGGGTGCCCACGGAATGCGGTGCCGCCAGCGCTGCGAGCACGGTCGGGTCGCGGCCGTCTGCGATGACGACTTCGATCCCGAGCCCCGCAGCCTTGCGAGCGACTTCGAGCTTGCTCTGCATGCCGCCTCGTCCGAGTTGTGTCGTGCCGGTCTTCACGACGTCGGCCATGTCGTGCTCCGCGTCGTCCCACACCGCGATCGGCGCTCCGGCGGCATCGAGCACCGCGGCCACCGTGCTGAGCAGGACGAGCCGTTG
>JAHHMJ010000039.1 GCA_018678395.1 Gemmatimonadota bacterium
AGCTTGTCCAGCTCCGTGACCCCCCCGCGGCATCAAACTCGGATCGAGATGACAGACCTGCTCCGACATCATCTGAAGTCAGTGCCATCATATCCATGAAGGCCCAATTCAGGCGTGGAGGTCGAGAATGAAGAGAGCGTCCGTAATACCGGCGAGTCTTCTGGGGCTCACCGTCGTCTCGCTTCTGATGGCACCGAACGCAGGGGCACAGGAGTCCAGCCCGCAGCCCTCGACCGGATGGATGACGCCGGCCGAAGACATCATGGCCGTGCTCCATGCGCCGCAGCTCCCCCAGGCGTGGACGGCGCCGACCGGCGAGTACATGCTTCTCGCCGATCCAGTCCTGTATCCTCCTCTCTCAGAGTTGGCCGGCCCCATGTACAAGCTGGCCGGCATGCGGGTGAATCCCGCCACCAACGGGTACCACGGCCGGCACGGCGGAACCTCACCGCGCCTGGTCCGCGTCGAGGACGGATCCACCACTTCGCTGGACCTGCCGGCGGAGGCTGAGGTTCTGAGTGTCAGCTGGTCGGTGGACGGCGAGCGCTTCGCTCTCACCGTCGGCGGCGCCGATCACATCGACCTATGGGTCGGCTCGGTCGGGGGCGAGGTGACCCGGGTCGAGGAGCTGGCTCTCAACCCGCTGATGGGAACATCCGTGAGCTGGCTGCCGGACCAGGAGCGCCTGCTCGTGCGCCGCATTCCGGAGCGCGGGCCGGCGCCCGCAGCGCCACCCATACCGGCGGGACCGGAGGTCATCGAAGCCGTGGGCGCGACCGCCCGTTCCACCTACGAGGCGCGGAACCTGCTCGAGACGACGCACGACGATGCTCTCTTCGACTATTTCACCACGTCCGAGCTGGTGATCGTCGATCCGGACACTGGCGAGCTCGAAGTCATCGGTGCGCCCGCTCCTTACGCCATGGCTCAGTTTTCGCCCGACGGCCAATACATCCTGATCGAGCGCCTGGTGGGTCCCTGGTCTCACGAGGTGGCATGGTGGCGTTTCGCCAGTGAGATGGAGGTGTGGAACGACGAGGGCGAGCTGGTGGCCAGCGTGGCCTCCCTCCCGGTGGCGGACGAGGTGCCGATCCACGGTGTGCCGCTGGGCCCGCGCTCGGTTTCATGGCGTCCCACCGCTCCGCACACACTCTTCTGGGTCGAGGCGCTCGACGGCGGGAATCCCGTGGCCGAAGTGCCTCACCGCGACCGGCTCATGCGCCTGGACGCTCCCTTCGCGGCCGAGCCGCAAGAAGTCTTCCGAGCCGAGCACCGCATTCAGTCGGCCAACGCGTGGGGCGCCGAGGGCGGCACGCTCATGCTCGCCGAGCGCGAGCGCATCCGCCGCTGGCGCTACGTCTGGCTCCTCGACGTGGACGAAGGCACATCGCGGCTGTGGTTCGATCTCGACGAGGACGACCGCTACGGAGACCCGGGCTATCCACTGTTCCGCCCGCTGCCCAACGGTCGCTGGGTGCTGCACCAGCAGGGCGACGCCGTCTACTTCCGCGGGAGCGGCGCCACGGAGCAGGGCGACCGCCCGTTCCTGGACCTGCGCGACCTGGGGACCGGCGAGACCGAGCGCCTGTTTCGCAGTGATCCGGAGCGGTACGAGTACTTCGTGGCCTTCGCGGGAGACGAGGACCGATTCGTGTTGAGCTCGGAGTCCGCCGTGGACGTACCCAACTACTACCTGGCAGCCGTTGGGGCGGAGATCGAGGCGGCCGAGGGCGAGGCCGTCCGCACGCTGACCCGATCGCCCATTACGCGATTTGAGGATCCAACGCCGCAGCTGCGCGAGATCGAGAAACGCCTGGTGCGCTACGAGCGCGAGGACGGCGTGCCGCTCAGCTTCGAGCTGATGCTGCCTCCCGGCTACGAGGAGGGCACGGCGCTTCCCACGGTCCTGTACGCCTATCCGCTCGAGTACTCCGGCACGACCACCGCGGGACAGGTGAGAGGCTCGACCCGGCGCTTCATGCGCATCTATGGGCCATCCCACCTGTATTTCCTGCTCCGCGGCTATGCCGTGCTCGAGCGGTCCGCCATGCCGATGCTCGGCGATCCCGAGAGTACCTACGACACGTTCGTCCCCCAGCTGGTGGCCGACGCGGAGGCAGCGGTGGCCAAGGCGGTCGAGCTGGGAGTGGCAGATCCCGAGCGGATCGGCATCATCGGACACAGCCACGGCGGTCTCATGGTGGCCAACCTCCTGGCGCACACCGACCTGTTCCGAGCCGGTATCGCCCGCAGCGGCTCTTACAACAAGACCGTGCAGCCGTTCGGTTTCCAGTCCGAGCGCAGGTCCCTGTTCGAGGCGCGGGATGTCTACATCCAGGTCTCGCCCACCTTCTTCGCGGACAAGGTCGACGAGCCGGTCTTGGTCATCCACGGCGACGACGACTCCAACCCGGGCACCCTCACCTTCCAGTCCGAGGTCTTCTTCGAGGCCGTACGCGGCTCGGGCGGCACCGCCCGCCTCGTGTTGCTGCCCTTCGAAGATCACGGCTACCGGGCACGGGAGAGCGTGGAACATGTCCTCTGGGAGCAGATCAGG
>JAHHMJ010000176.1 GCA_018678395.1 Gemmatimonadota bacterium
GTGCGGAACGGTGCGACCGTCTCCGGCTCACCGGTGCCCAGGCGTCCCCCGGCGTTCAGGCCCCAGCAGTAGGCGGCCCCGGATTCCCCCAGGCCGCAGATGTGCAGCGACCCGGCGACGAGATCGACCAGCGGTTCCGGAGCCCTCGCCCGCACGGGACGGGCGGAGCGACCGGGCTGGCCCACACCCAACTCACCGAATTCCCCGAGTCCCCAGCAGTACGGGTTGCGGCTCTCGTTGAGGCCGCAGATCGACGCGTTGCCGACCGCGACGGTCGTGAACCGCCCCGGCTCGAAGACGCCCGTGACCCGTGCGGTGTCCGACGACTCGGCCGCCACGGTGACCTCGACCACCGACGCATCGAGCTGCGCGTCGGGGTCGATGGCATCGACCTGCACGGTCCAGCGCCCGGGTACGATCCCCTGGGCCTCGGCGTGCCCTTCGTCGTCGCTCGTGAGCGTGATCGTTCCGGAGGGGCCGGTCGCGACGAACCGGACGCCGGGCAGCGCCCAGCCTCCGACCTCCGCGACTGCCACGAGGGTCCCGCTGTTCACCACTCCGGTCGGATCGACGTCGGTTCCACAGGCCACCGCTGAGCCGGCCAGGATCGCCAGCATCGCCGCGCGACCCGCGACCACGACGGGGCAGCCCCTCATCCGGCACGCCCCTCGTCGGCGAGGCGCCGCAGCATCTCGAACGGATAGATGCCCGTGGAGTGACCGTCGCTCCACACGAAGCGCAGGGCGTACCGCCCCACGTAGTCGATCGAGCGAGGATGGACGTCGGCGGCGACCGTTTCGGGAACGAGCAGAGGTCGGCCGGTCATCTCCTCCACGCAGCCGGCACACGGGCAGGCGAGGCGCAGCGCACGGGGGGCATACGACGATTCGGCACCGTCTCGCCAGCGAATCCGAAGACGCGTCCCGTCTTCGTTGGGCCCGACGTCGTCGGGCAGGTGGGCGAGATTCATCGGGGTGCGGTCAGCAGCTCGGCGAGCGCTCGGAAGGCCCGTCCACGGTGGCTGCGCGCGTGCTTCTCGGCGGGCGCCACCTCGGCGAAGGTCCGTCCGAGTTCGGGGACGAAGAACAGAGGATCGTATCCGAACCCTCCGTCGCCCCGTTCCGTTCCGATGATCCGGCCCTCGGTCTCGCCCCGCACGTGCCGCGCGGGGCCCGGCCCGTCGACGAGAGCGACGGCGCACACGTATCGCGCCGTCCGAGCATCGTCCTCGACTCCGCGCAGCAGATCGATCAGGTGACGATTGTTCGCGCGATCGCGCTCGAGACCGGTGGCGTCACCGGGAGCGAAACGCTTGGAACGCACGCCGGGCCGCCCCCCCAGCGCATCTACCACGAGTCCGGAATCGTCGGCGACGGTCACCAGCCCCGTCCGCGCGTGGAAGTAGCGAGCCTTGGACTCCGCGTTCTCCTCGAACGTGTCGTACGGCTCGAGCCCGTCCTCCTCCGCGGTCTCGGGGACCCCCGCCTCGACGAGATCGACGACCCGCAAGCCGGGCACGGGCGCCAGGATCTCTCGGATCTCCTGGAGCTTGTGCCTGCTGCGCGTGGCGAGGAGCAGCTCGGTCAATGCCTCGCCTCGAGGAAGTCCACCAGCTGCCGCTGCACCGCGAGGCACTGCTCGATGCCGTGGAAGGCCAGGTCCAGAAGTCGGTCGTGCTCTTCGCGGGTGAACGGTTCGCCCTCTGCGGTGCCCTGCACCTCGACCAGCCGTCCCGACTCCGTCGCGACGACGTTCATGTCGACCTGGGCGGCGCTGTCCAGCGCGTAGTCGAGATCGAGCCGCGGCTCGCCGTCGACGATCCCGACGCTGATGGCCGCGACCGCCTCCTTCAGGGGCGATGCATCGAGAACGCCCTGGGCCCGCAGTCGCAGGCACGCCATCGCCAACGCGAGAAAGCCGCCCGTAATCGAGGCCGTGCGCGTACCTCCATCTGCCTGGAGCACGTCGCAGTCGACGACGATCATGCGAGGCCCGAGCGCTTCGAAATCGATGACCGAGCGGAGCGAACGACCGATCAGTCGTTCGATCTCCCGCGTGCGGCCACCCGCGCCCTTTCGCTCTCGTGCTCGTCGGCTGTGCGTCGAACGGGGCAGCATGCCGTACTCGGCCGTGACCCACCCCTTCCCCGAGGCCTCACGCCAGGGCGGAAGCGAGTCGTCGACCGAGGCCGTGCAGAGGACGCGGGTGTCTCCCATCGCGATCAGGCAGGAGCCCTCGGCCTGGGGGGCCCACCCCGGTTCGAGCGTCAGGGTGCGTAGGGCGTCGGGTGCGCGATCGGTCACGAAGGCTCCTGGAGTTGCCGAATGTGTCGTACGAGTTCGCTCGTCGAATACCCGGGAAGGAAGGGAATGACACAGACCTCGCCTCCGTCGGCCTCGACGGTGTCCCGGCCGACGATCTGGTCGAGGGCGTAGTCTCCACCCTTGACCAGCACATCGGGGCGGAGCGCCGCGATCAACTCGGCCGGGGTATCCTCGTCGAAGAAGGTGACCGCGTCGACCGCGGCCAGGCCCGCCATGACC
>JAHHMJ010000677.1 GCA_018678395.1 Gemmatimonadota bacterium
CGCGCACATCGACCTCGGCACCCGATGCTCCGGCGTCGTCGTTTTCGTCCTCCGGGGCGGCGTAGGCAGCCTCCGGCTCGGTTGTTCCACCGGCCTGACCGGGCAGCAGCGGGGGCGGCGCATCGTCGTCTCCCCGTCGGCGCGTGGTCCCCCCGCGCGGCCCGAGCCGGCGGCCAGGAGCGTCCGGATCGACGACGTCTTCCGGCCGCAACTCGCGGACCACGGGACCCTTCGGCGGCGCGGCCCCGGGCGATTCGTCGGTCGGGGCCTCGGAGTCCATCGTCTCGGGCTCCGTCGTCGCCGCGTCGACCACCGATTCGTCCGCTTCGTCCGCTTCGTCCGGGACGTGCCGGGACGGCGCCGGCGCCGCCGACGCGTCCGCGAGCGATACCTCGTAGTTGCCGCCCTCCTGCTTCTGGAGGCCGATCACCCCGTCGTCGGAGGCCTGCTGCAGGAACCGACTGAACTTCGGGAAGCCGAGTTCCCCCTCGTCGAAGCCCTTCTGGACCTCGAGCATCCGCCGCTTCACGTCGGAGTCACGGACCGGATGCCGGCCATCGGACTTCAGCGCCTCGAGGGCCGTCGTGAGGACGCCGTACGCGGCGGTCAGCGGATCCGTCCCATCATCTGACGACGGGCTCGGCTCCTCGTCGCGAGACGCGGTCGTCGGAGACCTGTCGCCGCCGCGACTACGCGAGTCGTCGCGTCCCCGGCCGGACGAGCGATCGCGTCGCGGCCGGTCGCGCTTCTCGGAGCGGTCGTCCCTGCGACCTCTTGCCCCACCCCCACTCCCACTCCCACCGCCCTTGCCGGGGGGAGACACCTCGTACTGGCCGTTCTCCATCTTGCGGAGCTCGACGAGGTTCTTCGACGCCGCCTCGGTCAGAAACCGGCTGAACTTGCTGAACCCGAACGAGCCCTCGTCGAAGCTCGGGTCGAGCTCGATCATGACCTGCTTGAGCCGGTCGGAGCGCATGACGTCGTTCCGGTCGGCCATCCGGTTGATCGCCTGGCCGACGAGCACCCACGGGTCGGCGGACTTCTGATCGCCCCCGGTGGTCTTGGTCAGCCCGGTCAGGCTCGTGTACGAGTAGTACTCGTCGCAGTTCTGCACGAGGATGTCGGAGCTGGACTCCTGGATCCCGACGCCGATGACGTACTTCCCGTACTCCTTGAGCTTCAACACGCAACTCGAGAAGTCGCTGTCGCCCGTCAGAAGGATGAACGTCCCGATCTCGGGCCGCGTGAACACGAGTTCGACCGCGTCGATCGCCATGCGGATGTCGGTCGCGTTCTTCTTCGACGAACCGTAGGCCGGTGCGAAGATCAGGTCGATCGAGTTCTCGGAGAGCGGAACGATGTACTGCGGGTACCGACGCCAATCGGCGTAGGCCCGTTGGACCGTCACCTTTCCCTTGATGATGTCGGACTCGAGGAGCTTGCGGAGATCCCGGGAGAGATCGCTCCGCATCCCCATCGTGACGTTGTCGAAATCGATGAGGAGGGCCGCGTTGGGGGCGGCGGAGTGCGCGACGGACGCGTGGGCGTCTCCCCGATGCGGGGCGCGCGTGAAGGGCAGACTCATGCCTTTGTTCTCACAGCGTTCGATGAATTTTCATGCCGTGAGACCTCCCCTGCCCCTCCCCGTGTCCTGAGGGGACCGAAGTCCCCCGACAGAACGGGGCCGGGCGCGGGGAAGTCCGGACCACCCGCCACTCGGCGGGCCTCCGCCCACCCGGACCTCGAGGCCGGGGTGCGCGCACGACTCGTCTAGGGCGCCTGTGACGATCCCGGTGGAGACGAATCCACCGTCTCGCGAAGCCATCGAACCAACTCGACCCGCCGCACCTGACCCGATGCGCTACGGGGGAACCGATCCAGAAGGCGGACGCGGTCGGGGACCTTCCCGTCGGCGAGCGTCTCACGGCACCAGGACCGGAGATCCGACTCGTCCACGATGGCGCCCTCGACCGGGACCACGCAGGCACAGATGGTCTCGCCCAGAACTGCGTCCGGAACGCCGACCACCGCGACTTCGTCCACCGCGGGGTGGGATCGCAAGCGATCCTCTACTTCCCGGGGATAGACGTTGAAGCCAGTCCGAATGATAACCTCCTCTCGACGTCCGACCAAATGGAGGTTGCCGTCTTCGTCGACCATCCCCAGGTCACCGGTGCGGAAGAAGCCGTCGGTATCCAATCGGTTCCGCGTGTCGCGAGGCTGCCTGTAGTACCCACCCGCCATCAGCCCCGGACCCTCGACCGCGAGATCTCCGACGCTCTCGACGGGAAGCGCGTCCCCCTCTTCGAGCACCCGCACCCGCGTTCCGGGCAGGGGCCGACCCACGGTGGCCTGCCGGACCGAGGGGGCGTCTCCCGGGCGGGTGAGCGCGAGGACGGAGGCGGTCTCCGTCAGCGAGTAGGCCGAAAGCAGCGTGGGACAGAGCTCGGCCTCGACGCGGGCCACCAGACCGTCCGGAACGGGCGCTCCGGCGACCAGGCCGATGCGAAGCGACGAGAGGTTGCGAGGCCGCGCCTCCTGTTCGCGCATCGATCGCACGAAGAGCGTCGGGATCCCGTACAGGACCGTGACGCCGAGCGCCTCGACCGTGTCGAGAATGAGCCCCGCGTCGTCCGCGTCGGTGAGCACCAGTGCGGCGCCGGATGCCAGGCAGCCGAGAATGCCGGGCCCCAGGGCGAACGCGTGGTTCAGGGCCGTGAGGCCGACGACGCGATCCCCTGGCGCCAATCCGAGGACGTCGGCCGTGCCCGCAGCCGCGTACACCAGGTTGCGATGGCTGAGACCCACGCCCTTAGGCTTGCCGGTCGTGCCCGCCGTGTACACGAGCGCGAATGGCGCATCGGGGTCCCCCGCGTCGTCCGGACCGGCGAAGTTGCGGCCTATTCCCGCCGACAGCAGATCCTCGAACTGAAAGATCCGGTCGTCGTACCAGAGATCCTCCTCGCCCACGGTGACGAGGTACTGCAACTCCGGCAGGGTCGACATCAGCGTTTCGAAGCGCTGCAGGAAGTCGACCCCGCCGTACGTCTCGATGGTGATGGCCGCGACGCACTCGGAATGTCGCAGTCCATATTGCAGCTCGGCCTGCGTGAGGTCGGGGCTGAGGGGGACGACCACCGCCCCGAGCCGGGCCACCGCGAACAGACCGACCACGAACTCCAGGCAGGGCGGCAGCACGAGCGCAACCCGGTCCCCCGCGTCGATGCCGAAGCCGGCGAGAGACGCCGCCAGTGCCTCCGCCTGGGAATCGACCTCCCCGTACGACGTGGTCTGGCCGTCGTGGACCAGGAAGGGGGCCTCGGCCGCATCCGCCGCCCGATGGGCGAGAACGGACGAAAGCGTGGCCCCTGCGTAGCGCTCGGAGAGCGCCATGTCACCTCCGTGGAATCGTGGCGAAGCGCTGGATAATACGGGGGGGGCTCTCGACCCTCAAGCCGCGATCAGGAGGGCTCGCAGCGCCTCCTCCTCGACGGCACGCGCCCACCCTCCATCGTGGGAGTCCACCCGACCGAGCGTGCGGAGGAAGACGATGCGCGGACGACCGCCACGGACCTTCTTGTCCGCCCGCACGAACTCGAGGATCCGCTCGACGTCCGGGGGATGCGCAGGCGCGACGGGCAGGCCGACCCGCTCCAGGATACCGGCGAGCTCCCTCGCCGTGCCCTCGGTCGTCCATCCGAGCACCTCGCCCAAACGGCTTTCGAGAACCATGCCGAGTGCGACCGCGGAGCCGTGGGGCACCGCGAAACCGGACGCGGCCTCCAGCGCATGGCCGATCGTATGCCCGAAGTTCAGCGTCTCCCGCAGCCCCGTCTCACGCTCGTCGGCACTGACGACTTCGGCCTTCACCTGGATCGAGCGCACGACCATGCGGGTCGTCGGCTCGAGCGCGCCCACACGCAGCTTCTCGGCGTCGCGCTCGATCGCCCGCGCGTACTCCGCATCGACGATGGCGCCGTGCTTCACCGCCTCGGCGAGCCCCTGGATCCTCTCCGCGACCGGAAGGGTCGCGATGGTGGTCGGATCGACCACGACCCGGACCGGCGGATGAAATGCGCCCACCAGGTTCTTCCCGGCCGGTGCGTCGACCCCCGTCTTGCCCCCGACCGCGCTGTCGACCATCGCGACGACCGACGTCGGCACCTGCAGCACGGGCACCCCCCGCATGTAGGTGGCAGCCACGAATCCCGCGAGGTCTCCGCTCACGCCCCCGCCGAGACCCACGACCCCTCCGTCACGACCGAGGCCGTCAGCGAGCAGCCGATCCGTAAGCTCGGCCCACACCGCACGGTTCTTGTTGGCCTCTCCTGCGGGAAAGGCGAACACGCTCGCGGGCAGGCCCGCGGCCTCGAACGACGCGCGGACCCGGTCGGCGTACAGTCCACTCACGGTGTCGTCGCCGACAATGGCCCACCGGCGAACGTCCGGCGCAGCCTCGCGAGCGTGCGAGCCGACGCGGTCGATCGATCCCGCCTCGACGACGACGGTGTAGTCGCGGCCCCCGGGGACGGCCACCGGCACGACCGTCGGGACGTCCCCACTCAAGGCGCGCCCCCCTGCACCCGGATCTCGATCGGGCCCTCGAAGCCCACGCGGAGCAGGGCGCCGGGAAGCCCGTCGACCTCCACCGGCTCCACAGTGGCGGGACGCGGGAAGCCACCCGTGAGAGCGTCGAGGCGGGTCACGAAAGCGTCGCGGGCAGCGACGTCGTCCCAGACGGTCGCCCACACCAATCCGGCCGCCCCCGCGGACTCCTCGTC
>JAHHMJ010000580.1 GCA_018678395.1 Gemmatimonadota bacterium
CCGAAGCGCAGGGTCTGGGCGAGCCGCAGGTCGAGGTTGTTCTGCCAGGGGGCCCGGCACGAATTGCGGTCCATGATCGTCCCGACGTGCTCTTTCAGGCAGGGATCGCTCTCGATCGCCCGGCTCATCAGGATCTGGGTCCCGATCGGAGCGGGCAGATCGAAGCCGTTCGCCGGGATGTGCAGGAGGTCGTTGTAGCGCTCGAAGGCGCCGCCCTGTCCCGGATAGCCGTCCCCGTTCACGTCCAGGTCGTAGACGTACGAGAAGGGCAGTCCCGACTCCCCCGTGTAGAGCACGGACAACTCGGTATCGTCGAGCCCGGGAAACGGCGTCCCGAAGAGCGCCACGACGATCTTGTGAGGCCGATCGAAGTTGGAGCGGGTCAGAGCCGGGTCGTCGGCTTCGTTCTCGACGGGATTGAAGCCGAAGTTCGAGGCCATGTCCGCGAACTGCAGGCTCATGCGGTCCCACGAACGGGAGTACGCGTAGGCGACCTGTGCGTTCAGGCGATCGGCTACCCGTCCGCGCATCTCCAGGCTGAACGAGGTCGCCCAGTCCTCACCATCGTTGGTGACCTCGAGTACCTGTCCCCAACGACCGTCGAGGTCGTCGTAGAAGCGTCGCTCGAAGCCGCCCAGTCGCTCGTAGCCGGGCGCCGGTGATCCCTCGTCGAGGTTCAACTCGCGCACCCCGATCTGGTTGATCGCCTTGCTGAAGAGCACGCCGGCCGTGACGCTGAGGCGGTCGCTCAACTCGCGGTCGGCGTTGATCGCGAACTTCATGTCCTGCGGATACTTGAAATCCTCGGGGATCACGACCGCCGAGCGCACCTCCTGCATGGGGGCGCTGAGGCAGGCGGTGGGGAGACTGCCCGGGACGAAGGCCGGGACCGCGAAGGGGGACGTCGGCTCGACGTAGCGGCGTCCCTCGCACAGCTGCGTCACCGAACGGGCCCCGTCGTTGTGGAAGGCGTTCGCGAGCCAGACGTACGGCAGCTGTCCCGCGAACATCCCGGCGCCCATCCGCACCTGCCAGCGCTTCTCGCCCGCGCTCTGCCAGTTGAAGCCCCAGCGCGGCGAGATGAGCAGGTTGCCCGAGGGCAGCTTGCCCGTGTCGTACCCGAAGTAGTCGAGGACCTCGAAATTGGTCTCGGGTGCGCCCAGAACGACGGGCATGTCGACCCGCAGCCCGAAACGCATGCTCAGGCCCTGGCCCGCGTTGAGCTGGTGCTGCGCGAAGGCGCCCCACTCCACCACGTCGAAGGCGGCCGTCGCGTCGTAGCCGTCGGCGAGACGGGTGATCTGGAAGCGCTCGGGGGCGTTGTTGCGGAAGTCGTCGACGCTGGCGAAGAAGTAGTCCCCGCCCGCACCGGGCAGGAAGGTGTGGGCGATGTCGTACCACGCGCCCGTGACTCCGAGGGTGAGTACGTCGTCCCCGCGCTGGATGTCCAGCGCGTTCGTGAGGCGCACCGTGGTCTGCGCCAGATCGTTGACCTGCCCGAAGAACTCGCCGCCGAACCGCACCGAGCGCTGGTAGGGCGTGTCGTCGATCGAACTGATGACCTCGACCTCCATCTGCGGGAAGGTGCTGTTGGGCGTCGTCTCGTCGGTCACCCGCTGCACGCTCAGATCGAGCTGGTTGGACACCATGGCGCTGATCGGCGAGAAGAGCTGGAACGACGTCGTGTTGCTCATGGAACGCCGCTCGACGCCGTTCGACGAGAGCTCGTATTCGTCGAAGGCCGAGCGATTGGGGCTCTCGTCGTTGGTGGTGAGCGAGAAGATGTTGCGCACCGTCAGCCGCGAGCCGCCCGGGAAGTTCCAGTCCACGCGCGCGAAGACGTTGGCGAGCTGCTGTTCCAGCGCGTAGGCCCCACCCGTCCCCGCGTCGAGATCGAACTGCGAGGCGAGGGACTCCTGGAGGTCGCCGAGCTGGTCCGGCGCGATCCGCACCACGGAGGGCGCGTCGCGAAAGAGGTTGAAGCCCGACGGCGGCCGCGACCGGGACTCGGCCTCGGCCGCGATGTAGACCTGTCCGCGGTCGCGCACGAGCGGGCCGCCCGCCGACAGCGCGAACAGCGAGCGGTCCACGCCCGAGGCCTCCACCGAGCCCGTCGGGAGAACCAGATCGCCCATCAGCGCCTCGTTGCGGTTCACGGCCGCAGCGCGCACCCGCCAGTCGTTCGTACCCGAGCGGGTGACCGCGTTCATCACGCCGCCGGTGAACCCCGACAGCCGCACGTCGAAGGGCGCGACCAGCACCTCGTACTGCGTCACCGCGTCGAGCGGCAGCAGTTTGGCACCCGCCTGCCCGCCCGGGACGCCGCCGCTGGTGAGACCGAACATGTCCTTGTTGAGCACCCCGTCGATCAGCAGCGAGTTGTAGCGGTCGTTCTGCCCGGCGACCGAGAAGCCGCCGCTCTCGGTCGTCTTCACGAGGGGCGACAGCAGCGCCAGCTCGGTGATGTCGCGCGAGAGGATGGGCATCGACTCGACCACGCGCTCGTTCAGGAGCGTCGCCGGCCCCACCTGGGCCGGGTTGAAGATCTCGTCGCGCTGGACGTCGACCTGGACGCCCTCGAGCTCGAGCGCCTCGACCCGGAGCTCGAGGTTGATCGTCGTCACCTCGCCCACCTGGAGCATCAGCCCCTCGCGGCGCTCCTCGGCGAAGCCCAGTGCCTGCACGGTCAGCGTGTACGGGCCGCCGGGCTGGAGGAGCAGCACCAGGAAGGCGCCGCGGTCGTTGGTCAGCGCCGTCCGTTCGGCTCCGGTCTCCTGATGACGGATCACGATGGTGGCCGCGATCATCGCCTCGGCGTCGGGACCGGTGATGATGCCGCGCAGGGCCGACGTCGTGCGGGACTGTGCGGCCGCTTCGGCAGGGGCGCCGAGCAGAGCCGCACCGGTGGCGACGGCCCAGAGGAGGGCGACGAATCGGGTCACGAGAGGGGGTGGGTTCATGGGATGAGAGACCGCTCAGCCCGACAGAATCACCCCTTGCGGCGTGCTGCGCCAGACCGGGGGATCGCGGGGTCGCTCCCGGACGGAGGACTGCGACCCGACGGAGGCGCGTACGCGGCGGGGCAAGCGGAGCCGGGCGCATCACAACCACCCCATCCGAATCCGTAATGCATTGCAGAATAACGCGTTATGGAACCTTAGCGCGATGGTCGTGTAGCACTGATTCGTGAGCGGGTCGAGATCCCGCCGGAATCACATCGACAGGAGAAGCATGAAGAACCGCAATTCGACTCCCTACGACGTCAAAGGAAAGTCCGTCGCCATTCTCGCGACCCACGGTTTCGAGACCTCCGAGCTGACGGAGCCGAAGAAGGCGCTCGACGAGGCTGGGGTTCACACCACCGTGGTTTCGCTTCCCGAGTCCGACGCGAAGATCCGAGGCTTTCGGAACGGTGGCTGGGACGGTGAGGTGACGGTGGATGCGCGCCTCCCCGACGTGAGCGCCTCCGACTACGACGCCCTGCTGATTCCGGGCGGAGTGATGAATCCGGATCGCCTGCGCATGTTCGACGACGCCGTGGGATTCGTGCGGGACTTCTTCGAAGCCGGAAAACCGGTGTCGGCGATCTGCCACGGACCGTGGCTTCTCGTCGAGGCCGACGTGCTGAAGGGCCGGACCGTCACCTCCTACCCGTCGATCCGGACAGATCTCGAGAATGCCGGAGCGTCGTGGACGAACGATGAGGTCGTGACCGATCAAGGATTGGTGACGAGCCGCAGTCCACAGGACCTGCCGGCATTCATCGACAAGATGCTGGAAGAACTCGCGGAGGGACGCCACGCCGGTCAGACGACGTAATGGCGGATTCGGCCTCTCACGCGTGACGTGAGAGAGCAGGACGCATTGGACGGCCCGGGGCACGCGCTCCCGGGCCGTTCGCGCGTTCCGGAGTTGCCGGCACATGCGCAGCGCCGGATCACGAGGGCCGCTTGTCCCGTCCCCTCTGCCCACCCTACCGTGCCGAACGCGGGTGGGAGCGCCCGCACCCCATCCCAGACATGGAGCCGCGCCATGCGGAGTCGCCTCGCCTCAGCCTGTCGCCGGGCACCGACGTTTCTCGCGGTCCTCGCGGCGGCCACGGCACTCGATCCGGCTGCGGCCTCCGCGATCCAGGACGTGGACCCGGCCGCCGTCGACGCCGTCTTCGCCGACATCGACGCGGACGTTCCGGGGTGCGCCGTCGGGGTCTACGACGCCGGTGAGGTGCTGTACGCCAACGGCTACGGTTTGGCCAACGCCGACTACGGGTTGCCGATCACGCCGCAGTCCGTGTTCTACCTCGGCTCGGTGGGCAAGCAATTCACGGCGGCGGCAGTGCTGCATGCGGTGCAGGCCGGACATATCTCGCTCGACGACCCGGTCCAGAAGTGGATCACCGAGATGCCCGATTACGACGCCCCCGTCACGGTGCGGCACCTCGTCCACCATACGAGCGGCGTGCGCGACTACCTGACGCTGATGAGCCTCGCGGCCATCGCGATCGAGACCCCGATGTCGGACGCCGCCGTGACGGAGCTGATCGCGCGGCAGGAAGGTCTCAACTTCACGCCCGGCGACCGCTACCTGTACAGCAACTCGGGCTACTTTCTGCTGGCCGAGATCGTGGAGCGGGCGACGGGGTCCACCCTTCGGCAGTACCTGGAAGAGCACTTCCTGGGGCCGCTGGGAATGGAGTCCACCCGAGTCAACGACGACCGGCGCGAACCCATGCCGAACCGTGTCGTCGGGTATCGAGTGGTGGACGGCGAGCTGCGCATGGACCACCCGTGGACCTTCGACAAGGTCGGCTCGGGCGGGGTCTACTCTTCGATCGAGGACATGGCCCGATGGGACCGGAACTGGTTCACCGAAGAGGTCGGCGGAGCGGGCTTCAGTGAGGCGTTGCTGCAGCGGGGAGTCCTCAACGACGGGACCGAGCTTCCCTATGCGTTCGGCCTGGGTGTGAGGGAGTACCGCGGGGCACCGATCGTCGAACACGGGGGGTCGCTGATGGCGTTTCGCAGCCAACTGCTTCGGTTCCCGGAGCACGAGATCACCACTATGGTGGCCTGCAGCTTCCCGACGGCCGACGCGGGTGCGCGGGCCCGCCGGGTCGCCGACGCGGTGCTCGGCGATCGACTCGAACCGGTCGTCGCGGATGACGCTGCGGCAGCCCCGACCGGGGCAGCCATGGATCTGCCCGACGCTCCGCCGCCCTCGCTGACCGATGAGCAGCTCGACCGCTTCGTCGGGGCGTGGCGTGCGTCCATGGGCATCGAGATCGCCATCGAGCGCGAAGGCTCGAACCTCTTCTTCCTGCAGGGCCCGCAGCGCGCCCCGCTGCGCATCGTCGCCGAGGACCGCGTCGCTCTGCCGATGGCGCAGATCGACATGCGCTTCTCCGACCTGCGCGACGGACGGTACCACCACCAGGACGTGACGCAGGGTCCCTCGAGCTTCACCGCCGAGCGGATCGGCGCCGGCGACGAGGCCGACTGGTCTCAGTACACGGGCACCTACTACTCCAGTGAACTCGACGTCACCTGGGAGATCGTCGTCACGGACGATGGCGCTCTCGCTCGGGCCGCTGCCGGCCCGGAGCGCAC
>JAHHMJ010000659.1 GCA_018678395.1 Gemmatimonadota bacterium
GAGCCAGCGCCTTCGACGGCTTCCAGTGGTACGCCACCCGGAATACCCCCAACACCCGAGCCACCTGGTTCCGCGTCGGTGAGCTGCTGATCAGCGGTCGCTGACGTCCGGGGGGGATCCCGAGAGCGGCGCGACGCAGCGAA
Source organism: Gemmatimonadota bacterium (assembly GCA_018678395.1). GTDB lineage: Bacteria > Gemmatimonadota > Gemmatimonadetes > Longimicrobiales > Gaopeijiaceae > Gaopeijia. Next base: position 144 of record JAHHMJ010000659.1, read on the forward strand.
GGACCTCCGCCCATCCCGGGTCGTCACGGTCGTTCGACATCAACTCCAGGACCTCGCTCGCGATCGGCTTCTGGACCTCCCGGATGCCCTCGTCGAAGTACTGTACCTCCGGGACGTTCACCTTTACGAACAGCGGCGGTGCGCCGACGTCTTCGGGAAAGAGCCGGGCGAGCTCCCTCTCGACCGTCCTCGCCGACACCTCCGGAGCGATGGTCTCCAACGCCCAACGACGTGCCGAGAACGTTCGGGTTCCGCTGGAGATCTCCGTGAGCACCCCGGCGAACTCCCCTTCGCTGGCCACGACCCCGCTCCGCGGCGTCAGTCGCTCCTGATTCACGCCGACGTTCTCGTCCAGAAGCACGCCCGGGGTATCCGCGTGCATACCCTCGAAGAGACTGCGGTTGCTCCCCTCCTTCCGCGACATCAGCACGCCACATCGAGCGCGGTTCAGCACCACGTTCACGCCGTCGTGCTCGATCGACTCGTAGACGTCGACGTGTTCGGCGAGCCCGTACCAGCGAACGAAGGCCTGCACGACCCTGCGGCCCCGCCCCCATCGTGAGCAGACGAGCGCGGCCTTGAACGGGACCCCCTGCGACACGATCCGCGCCACCACGCGGAGGAAGGCGGGAACACGCTTCACGGAGTTGTAGTTGGCGACGTACACCGCCCCGTAGTCGCGCTCCAGGCCCAGTGGCCGGAACACCCGGTGGTCCACCCACTCTCCGGACCCGAGGGGCACCGGCTTCAGGGCTCCATCGAGCTGTCGGAGAAGCTCGCGATCCGTCTTCTCGGCCGCCTGGACCAGGATCGGGTCCCTCGCCCCGTGAAGCGCCAACAGCTCGGGCAACGCGTATCCCGCCCAACTCGGCTCGAGGACGACGCGGAAGTACCGTTGCAGCCGTCCGAAATCGATGTGATGCGCGTAGAACCGCAGCGTCTCCGTGAATTTGACGAGAAGGACCCCGGGGATCGGCCCCGCCGGACCTTCGACCGGCGGTCGCAGAACGATGGTCCGGTGCGCCGCCAGAGACTGGCGGATGTCATCGGGCATCCACTCCGCGCCCGGTGTCCCACGCTTCTCGAGAACCGAGCGCAGCGTGGACACGGTGGAGGCACGGGGACGGTATCGCTGGCTGGCCATCAGACCTTTCAGCCGCGCATCGGACCGCACGACCGCGGCCAGTCGAGACGCCCACAGGCCGACCTCGCTTCCGAGCCAGGGCAGAAGGGGCCGCACGCGATCCAGCAGGAACCACGAGGCGACCAGCAACCCTCCGGATGCGGCATTGGGCGCATCGTCGAGGAAGTCGTGGTTCGGCTCGGGGAGGCCGTCGGACTTCAGGGGCATCGCGGGGATCCGAGCTCCAGGGGTACCGGTGGCGAAGGGTGGGCGTAGACCCGGTCGACGTACGTCCGGTCGACGCCCTCGGGGAAGGCCCGGAGCGCTGAAGCTACCCGCCCGTTCGGCTCAGGCGCCAGCATTCGCCGGCCCTCGACCTCCAACCACGCGCGCTGTCAGCCCCCCGGCGGCGAGACCGATCAGGAGCGCGGGAATGCGTAGCGTCGCGAGGGGAGTCAGCGTCGGCAGAGCCAGGGCGAGCGCCGAGAGCCCGGCGATCGCCATCCAGGCCGTCCGACGCCGACCCGCGAGGAGCATCGAAGCCGAAACGAACGCGACGACACCCGCCGAGAGCAGCGTCCACAACGCCACGGGTACGCCCAGATCCCGACGCAGAAGCCGCCACCCCTGGAGGGGGTCGGGCCCCAGGCCGCAGACCTCGAGCACCGACGTCTCGAGGCAGAAGCCCGCCTGCTCGACACGACCCGACACGACCGCCGTGTCGCCCGGCTCGAGGCCTGCGAGTCCCCCCGGCACCACCATCGAGGGCTCGGCGAAGCGAAGTCGGCCTGCCATCGAGCGGGAGCGAACGAGAACGTCGTCACCGCGGATCGCGACGAAGAGCGCTTCCTCCTGGTCGGCCGAGAAGATGGCGAAGAGCGGCGCCCAACCCGGGGGCGGCGTACCGACGCGGAACGACACGGAGAATGCGGCGGGTGCCCCGAGCCGTTCTCGGATGGCGTCGGAATCCTCGAGGGGGCCCGATTGGACCGGGAGTCCTCCGACCCGCGCGTCCAGCACGTCGCCGTCGTAGACGTCGAGCGTCCCGAGGCTGGGGGTGTGCTGACCGTACAGGACGCCCGGCGGCGGCGAGGACGCCGAGGCCGCCGCCATGGCCACGAGAGCCGCAACGCCCAACGCGGTCCAGGTCCTCACCGAGGGCAGCCCACGCACGAGCCGGCGCCAGAGCACGAGACCCAGGACCGCTCCGAGCCCGTTCGCAACGATGTCGCCGGCGGTCGGGTGGCGCCCCGGAAGTGCGGTCTGGAGGAGTTCGATGGCGGTCGAACCCCCGATCCCCGCAGCAGCCACCGTAGCCAGGCCGGCGCCCAGCTGGCCGAGAAGCGCCCCGAGGGGCAGAAAGAGGATCGTGTTCAGCACCGCATCGGCGGTGCCGAGGTGTCCGCAGGGAAGACACCAGAACGGCGTCGCCTCCCCGCCACCCGCCGGCACCAGCGTCACCGCCCCGACCGCCAGAACCCACCCCGCGAGCAGCCCGAGAGCGGTCCGCCGCCGCGCGGGCGCCGGAGACGATCCGTGTTGGGTCGAGCTCAGAAACCACCTCGTGCGGCGTGGGGGTTCGGGACGATGGTCGCCCGGCGGAGTCTGGGCAGAGGATCGTCCAATCCGCTCTCCTGCGATAGGTGCCTGTAGTGCGGCTCATCGCGTGCGCGCAGAGCGACTTCGGGCCCCCGGGCCTCTGGCCCGGTCCTTGCAACTTCGAGTTCTCCGGTTCCCCGTCGTTCTTCACCCGAGCCCCGGCCGGCATGCACCCGATGCGTGTGTGGTTCACGATCAGCATCGCCGCCGCAGCCGTCCTCACGAGCTGCACCGAGGGCACGGTGGCGCCGCCCGACGCCGGTGCGCTCGAGACGACTCCCGTATCGGTCCGGATCACAGCGGATGCGGGACTGTCCCTCCTGGTGGGCCAATCCAGAGCCCTGGGGGCTCGGGTCTCGAGCGCGGCGGGCACATCCATGCCTGGGGCCGTCGTCGAGTGGCGGAGCACCAACCCGCAGGTCGCCGCCGTGAACGCCGAAGGAATCGTCGCCGCGCTGGCACCCGGTCGGACTCTGGTCATCGCCTCCCTCCCACCGGCAGATCTTGCCGACACGGTTGCGGTCGACGTAGCGCCCATCCCGGTCGCCGCCGTCTCCGTCACACCGGCCGAAACCAGTCTCCCGGTGGGCGAGGCACTCGTGTTCACGGTTCAGGCGACCGGGCCGCTCGGTGAGTCGCTGACGGGCCGGACCGTCGCCTGGAGCTCCTCGGCCCCAGAGGTGGTCACGGTCGACGACGGCGGAAGCGCGACGCTCGAGGCACCGGGCACGGCCACCATCACAGCCGAGGTCGAAGGGGTGCGTGGATCGGCGATCGTCACCGTCGAGGACACGACCACGGTCGTGGGCGCGATCTCGCTGACGCCGGCCGTAGCGCAGATCGTCGCGGGGGAGACGGTCGGCTTCGCCGCCGAGGCGCTCGATCTCACCGGCGGCGCGATTCCCGGCATGCCGATGACCTGGAGCTCGGCAGCACCGGGCATCGCTTCGGTCGACGCCACAGGAACCGTCACGGGGCTCCTGCCCGGAACCACCGAGATTCGAGCCCGGGCCGGCGGCGTGACGGGCACGGCCCAGATCACGGTCACTCCGCCGCCGCCTCCGACCGTCGCCTCGGTGAGCGTGACGCCCGCTTCGGCCGTCGTGCCCATGGGATCCGCGCGAGCGTTCTCCGCCGAGGCCCGTGCCGCCGACGGGACCGTGCTCACGGGC
>JAHHMJ010000053.1 GCA_018678395.1 Gemmatimonadota bacterium
AACGAGCTGCTCCACGCCGCGAGCCGTACCTTCGCGCTGGGCATCGACCTGCTCCCCGAGCCGCTGCGCTCGGAGATCGAGGTCGCCTACCTCGTGCTGCGCGTGTCGGACTACCTCGAAGACAACGAGACCATGCCGGCCGAGCAGAAGGTGCCACTGCTCCGCGCCTGGTCGCACGCGCTCCGATCGGGAACGGCACCGGGCGACCTCCTCCCGACCCTGACCGCGGTCACGGACGAGACCCCCGACGCCCTCGTGGCACGCAATACCGCGCGGGTACTGGCCGCCGTGATGGCGCTGCGCCCCGCGGCGCGTGAGATCATCGTGCGGCACACGGCCGATTCGACCGACGGGATGGCACGGTGGGTCGAGCGGGGACCCGAGATCCCCGACGAAGACGCCCTCGACGACTACATGCACGAGGTGGCGGGGCGGGTCGGCTGGCTGCTGACGGACCTCTTCGCCCTCGAGATCCCGTCGGTCGCACGCCACCACGAGGCGCTCTCGAGCCTGGGACGGGAATTCGGTCTGGCACTGCAGACCGTGAACGTCATCCGGGGTCTGCACGGGGATTGGGAGCGCGGCTGGGTGTTCGTGCCCGAGACCTTCGTGCCCCGGGGCTCTCCGGATCCGGTCGCACTGCTCGACGGCTCGGTATCCGACCCGGTCCACGAGCGGGCGATCCTGGATCGGCTGGTGGACAAGGCGGAGCGCCATCTGGAAGCGGCGCGGCACTACCTGGCCGGCCTCCCGCGGCGACGGCACGGCATCCGGCTCTTCTGCCTGCTGCCCTATCTCTTCGCGGTTCGCACCCTGGCGATCTCGCGCTCGAACCCCAGGGTCTTCCGCGAGGAGACGAAGATCGGTCGCAGCGACGTACGCGCGATCGTGCGGGATGCGCGCCTGCTCGGTTGGAGCAACGCGTGGATCCGCTGGTACGGTGAACGGCTGCGTGCGACCGCCGTGGCCGGCTGAACGAGAACCCGGCGAGATCGATCCGAAGGTCGATTCTCAGTCGCCGCGGACGCCCCCGAGGATCTCCCCGGCGATCGCGAGGCCGTACAACGTGAGGAATGGCTCCACGGTGTCGACGGTCCGGGTGTGCGGAGCCACCGCTGCGGCGTAGCCGCCGGTCGCGACCACGCGGGCGTCGGGCCGCCGCCACTCCTTGCGGATGCGCTCGACCATGCCGTCGATCGCATCCACCACGCCGTAGAAGATCCCGCTGCGGACGCAGGCGTCGGTGCGTGTCCCGATCACCTTGCCCGGTGCGAGGAACTCGACCCTCGGCAGCTTCGCCGTGCGCCTGCCCAGCCACTCGAGGCCTGCAGACACGCCCGGGGCGATCACGCCACCCATGAACTCGCCGTCCGACGTGATGCAGTCGTAGGTCGTCGCGGTGCCCAGGTCGACCGCGATGATGTCGCGGTCGTACAGCTCCCGCGCTGCGAGCGTGTTCACGATGCGATCGGCTCCCACCGTCCGCGGCTCGTCCACCGAGAGTCGGATGGGCAGGGCCGAGGTGGCGTCGATGTTCAGCACGGGTCCCCGGACGAGTCGGCCCAGCGTCGGCACGAGCACGTCCGTGGCGGAGGGCACGACCGACCCGAGGACCGCGCGCTCGAAGCTGGCGTCGGCGAACCCGCCTTCTCGCAGCAGCCCCCTGAGCAGATGGGCGTACTCGTCCGAGGTCCGGGGGACCTGGGTGGACAGACGCCAATGTCCCTGCACGATCCGCTCGCCGTCCACGGCTCCGACGACCGTCTCGGTGTTGCCCACATCGAGTACCAGCTGCATGCCGTCCGCCTCTGCTCAGGATTCGTCCAACCACTCCACATGCCCGGCCCGCACCTCGGCGACGCTACCGTCGTCACGTGCGAGCGTCAGGGCGCCGTCCGCACGCACGCCCACGGCCACCCCCTCGAGCGCACCCACGCGGACTCTGCGGCCGTGAAGAATGTCCCGCTCCGACCAGAAGTCCGCCACCCGTCCCTCGAACCGCATCGGACCGGGGTCGCTCAGTTCGCGGAACTCCTTCAGCCAACGGCCCAGCACCGCGGCCGGCGACCAGGGACGCTCCGTGAGGCCCTCGAGCGACCCGGCGCGGGCGGTGAGGTCGGGTGGAAACCCACCGGCGGGATCCCGCAGGTTGAGGCCCATCCCCACCACGACCCGATCCCCGACCGCCTCGCAGAGGATCCCCGCGACCTTGCGGCCATCGAGCCACACGTCGTTGGGCCACTTGAGCCCGAGCCGCACGCCGGGGTGCGGGCCGACCGCCTCCACGGCCCTCACGAGCGCCGTGCCCGCCAGGAGCGGCAGCAGGCCCGCGTGGGCGGGGCTGCGCGGTACGATCACCACCGACACCCAGAGGCCGACGGCCGGCTCGGACACCCATCGTGCCCCGGCCCTTCCCCGCCCAGCGGTCTGGTGGTCGGCCACGACCACGGACCAGGGCGCACCCCCGGAACGCGCCAGGTGTCGGGCGCGGTCGTTGGTCGACGGCAGGGTGCTCCACGCCTCGAGCGCCGGGATGCCCCAGAGCGCTTCCCATACGGCGAGCGGCTCCCCGGACCAGTGGGTGCGGTCCGGCAGCTCCCCCGCCCCGCCCCGGCCGGTCATCGCAGGAGGACCCACCCCAGGAACGCGACGCCCAGCACCCAGACGTAGAGCGCGAACTGGTGGAAGCTGCGACGCCGCAGCATCGCCACGAACGTTCGTATGGCCACCACCCCGGTCACGGCGGCGGCGAGAGACCCGACGGCCAGCGCGAGACCTCCGATCCCGATCGGTCCCTCCATCACGTCGGGCACCTGGAGCACTGCGGCCCCGGCGATCGCGGGGATGGCCATGAGGAAGGAGAACGCCGCGGCCTCGACCGGGGCGACCCCGAGCCAGAGAGCGGCGACGACGGTGCTGCCGGAGCGACTGATGCCCGGGACGAGGGCGAACGCCTGAGCCACCCCGATCAGCAATGCGATCCGGACGCCGGGGTGCCCGGCGGGATCGCGGGCCAGCGCGGCGCGCGAAGACCACAGCACCAGACCGGTGATCAGAAAGGCGATGCCCGGAACCACCGGGTCGTCGAAGAGCGCCTCCAGGCGGTCCTCGAAGG
>JAHHMJ010000265.1 GCA_018678395.1 Gemmatimonadota bacterium
CCGTAGGCGGCGAGTGTCAGGTTGGTCGTGAGGGATACGGAACCGAACGCTCAGTCGTCGCTGCGGCGCTCCACCTCGATCGAACAGTTCCCGACGAGGGCCGCCACCGCGCCGATAGCGGCCCACATGGGCAGCAGTGCCGCCCCGACCACGCCGGCGCTGAGCGGGAACTCGAGCAGGACACGGTCCTCGTCGTTGCGGATCACGATCCGCCGCGCGTTCCCCTCCCGGACGATGCGCTTGACCGTCTCGAGAAGTCGATCCCCGCTGACGCGGTGCGTCTCCCTGGTCGCTCCGTCGGCGCCGGTATCCGAGTGGCCCGCTCCGGTGGTGGTGTCGTGCTCGTTCATGGCTCGATGGGTTCGAGGGGGGTGTGCATGTCCCTCCCTACGTGGAAGCGACGCGCTGGATTCAGCCGCCGGGGTCGACCGCGTCGCGCGTCACGGCGTCCCAGTAGCTCTCGTAGCCACCACCGCGGACCGCGCCGCGGAGGTCCGTCATCCGCACGAGTACCTGCGTCGAGTAGTCACCCGGCTGTGCCTGTGGGTGTCGACGCACGAGTCCCTGGGGAAACACGCTTCGGATGATCACCGAGTAGTCGTCCATCGGCAGCTCCGCGACCGTTTCCAGGAACCGCTCGAAGCTGCCGTTCCCCTCCAGATAGAACTCGACGTTCGATGTGTAGAACGCGCGGATGCTCAGCCCGCGGCCTCGCACCTCCTCGCCGATCTCGGCGAGCGCCTTCGGACCGGCGAGATCGCCGACGACGGGGATGACCCGATTGGCTTCCTGCAGGGCCTTGAGGTAGACGAAGTCGCTGCGGCGCTGCAGATAGCTGCCGGCGACGCCGTCGAGGTCGCGCGCCGTCAGAAGTTCGCCGAAGGTCGGATAGAAGGGTCGAGGGGGTTGGCCCAGCGTGGTGAAGCGCAGGTCCAGACCCTGCCGGATGAACTCGTCGTGGAAGCGACGAAGGGTCTCGCGATCGTCGTCGGTCAGATCCAGCCCGAAAGATCCGATGCGACGGGCGACCCGCTCCATCGCCCGGGTCGCAGAGGGTGAATCCGCACCCCCCGGGGCGCCCGCGATGTACGCGACGATCGAATCCGCGTCGGCGTTGATGTAGGCCGTCGGATCGGGAAGGGGGTCGACCCCCAGCAGCAGCGACAGGTACTCGATTCGGGAGCTGGCCTCGTGGAAGAGCGCCTTGAACAACAGGTGCTGCAGCAGGTTGTCGCGCCGGATATCGAGAATGAAGGCCAGCTCCGGGCGCTGCTGCGCGATGTACGAGAAGTTCTGGTCGGGCCCCACACCGACGTAGGCGCCGCCGTACACGGCGAGGCGACGCATCGGACCGAGCACGTTCAGGAACGACGACTCGTTGGACACCAGATTGTCGGTTTCGAAGAAACCACCCGGTTCCGAGAGGGAGTCGACCAGGGCGCGCCATTCGTCGTACCCGATCGGCTCGGGCACCGACGCCGAGGGTGCCGGGACCTCTTCGACGACCGCCGGCGTCCCTCCCTCGCAGCCCACGAGCGCAACGCACCCCAACACACAGGGGAACCACGCGCCGACCCTCCTACGCCGTAGGATACGCCGCCTCCCCACGTGTATCGAGGGCGCCGCCCGGGCCGCCTCGCAACAAACCGTTGACCATCGTCGACTGCATCCCGACCTCGATGAACGCCACACCACACGGGGTAAAGGGGTCCTGGGGCGCGCTCGGCCCCCGGCCGAATCTGGCCGGGGGACGGAGCAGGCGCCAGACGGATGCGTCGGCAGTTGCCCCGCGGCGGGCCCGGTGCCCAATTCGAAGATCCATCCTCCCTTCGCCCGCCTCACCGTGACCGACTCCAGCCCCGTCACCCGCCTCCTTCTGGATTGGCGCGGAGGAAACGACCGCGCGCTCGACGACCTGCTCCCGATGGTCTACGACGAGCTGCGTCAGCTCGCCTCGCGCCACATGGCCCGCGAGGCCGACGGCCACACGCTCCAGCCCACGGCCCTCGTCCACGAAGCCTACGTTCGCCTGGTGGATGCCGAGATCGAATGGCAGGATCGGGCGCACTTCTTCGCCGCAGCATCTCGGGTGATGCGTCGGATGCTCGTGGACCACGCGCGAGCCCGCGCCCGGCAGAAGCGGGGCGGCGGTCGCGCGCGGGTGACGCTGCACGCCGACGACGCGGTCACCCCGCCGCCGGACCTGGACGTGCTGGCGCTGGACGAGGCGCTCGAGGCGTTGCAGGCCGAGGACCCCCGCAAGGCGCGAGCGATCGAACTGCGCTACTTCGGGGGGCTCAAGCTCGAAGAGATCGCCGCGGTGACCGACGTGTCGATCGCCACCGTGCACCGTGACCTGCGCATGGCGACCGCGTGGCTGCTTCACCGGCTCGACGAGGCCGAGGCGTGAGCGCAACCGAAGGCGATTCGACCTGGGCGCGGCTGGACGCGCTCTTCGACGAACTCGCGGACCGGCCGCACGGCGAGCAGGCGGTCCGGCTCGAGGAGGTCCGCGCCGAAGACCCCGGCCTGGCGAAGCGGCTGGAGGCGCTGCTTCGCTACGATCGCGGCCAGGGGGAGCCTCTCGCCGACGCCGTCCACGAGGCGGTGGGGTCGATGGTGAAGGCCGAGGGTCCCGATCGGAAGGGCGCCCGCATCGGGCCCTACCGGATCGTCAGCGAGCTGGGACACGGGGGCATGGGCAGTGTCTACCTCGCGGAGCGGGCGGACGGAGCGTACGAAGCCCAGGTGGCCATCAAGCTGATCCGAGGGGGTGTCGCCAGCGGCGAACAGGTGCGTCGCTTCCTGACCGAGCGACAGATCCTGGCGGGCCTCGACCACCCCAACATCGCGCGCTTGCTCGATGGTGGGACGACCCCCGACGGCCTCCCCTACGTCGTCATGGAGGTCATCGACGGCGAGCCGATCGACCGCTACTGCGACCGGGAGCGCCTCTCGATCGAAGAGCGGATCCACCTCTTCAGGAGCGTCTGCGACGCCGTCGCGTACGCGCACCGCAACCTGGTCGTGCACCGCGACCTCAAGCCGGCGAACGTCCTGGTGACGGCGGACGGGGTGCCGAAGCTCCTCGACTTCGGCATCGCCAAGCTGGTGGAAGCGGATGGGCCGGACGCGACCCGAACGGTCGTCGCCATGACCCCTGCCTACGCGAGCCCGGAGCAGGTGCGCGGGGAGACCGTTACGACGGCAACCGACGTCTACGCGCTGGGCGCCATTCTCTACGAGCTGCTCACGGGTCACCGGGCACACCGCTTCGAGACCTCGAGCCCGGCGGAGATCGAACGCGTGGTCTGCCGGGAGGGCCCGGACCGTCCGAGCACCGTTGTAACCCGGACGATCACGGGCTCGGACGGGGGCAGCCTGAGCCCCGACGAGGTCGGTGGGGCACGGCGAACGGACCCGGCCCGCCTCCGCCACACGCTGAGCGGCGACCTCGACACCATCGTGCTCACCGCGCTGCGCAAGGAACCCGACCGGCGCTACCTCTCGGTGGCGGCCCTGTCGCAGGATCTGGCCAACTACCTCCTCGGCCTGCCGGTGTCGGCCCGCGACGACACGTGGTCGTACCGTGCGCGCAAGTTCGCGGGCCGGAACCGCGGTCCGCTGTTCGCGGCTGCGGCGGTCGCCACCGTCCTCGTCAGTCTGGTGACCTTCTACACCGCGCGGCTGGCCACCGAGCGGGACCGCGCCCGGACCGAAGCCACGAAGGCCGAGGCCCTGGCGGACTATCTCGGGGGAATCTTCACCATCGAAGAGCGCAACCCCGCCGCCGGAGCCGCGGTCACCGCGCGCGAACTGCTCGATCGAGGGGCGGAGACCATCGGCGACGTGGACGACGAGCAGGTCCGCGCGGACCTGCAGTACAACCTCGGCCTCGCCTACACGAATCTGGGCCAGTTCGACCGCGGCGCCGAGCTGCTCGCTGCGGCCGAAGAGACGACCCGACGGCTATGGGGCCCCGATGGACCGGAGACCTCCGCCGTGCGCTCGGCCCTGGCCGACGCGCTCTGGGAGCGGGGCGAATACCAGGAGGCGGACTCGGTGTTGCAGGCGGCCCTGCCCGGGTTCGACGACCATCCCGAACAGTACGCCGCCACCCTGGCCAGCCGAGGGCGGGCCATGCTTCGTCTCGGGCGCTGGGAGGAGGCCGAATCGGTGTACGTCGAAGCCCTCGCCATGCAGGACGCCCTGCCCGGGGACCGACGCGGCTCCCGCGCGGCGATTCTGAACCAGCTGGGCCAGATCGCTCTGGATACCGACGACCGGACCCGCGCGGTGGAGCTCCTGCGGGAGTCCGTCGCGATCGAACGCGAGCTCGAGGCCGAGGGCGCAGGTTCGCTGGCGATCGGCCTGCAGTCGCTGGGTTCGGCCCTGGTCGGCGCACGCGAACTCGACGAAGCGGAACCGGTGCTGCTCGAGGCTCTGGCCCTCGACGAATCGCGACTCGGGCCCGAGCACCCGGGGCTGTCCCCGGTGCTCTCGCAGCTCTCCGCCCTGTACCGCCTGAAGGGAGAGCCCGGTGAGGCGCTGCCGTACATGGAGCGGGCCATCGACATCGGGCGCGCCCGGGGCGCAGACCACGCCGACCTGGCGTACGACCTCACCAACCTGGCCCAGGTTCTGCTGGAGCTCGACCGGCTGGACGAGGCGGAGGCCGCGGCGCGGGAATCGGTCCGCATGTCCCGGGCGACGGACGGGCCCGATTCTCCCTTCCTCGCCCGTGCCATTCTCACGCTCGGCGCCACCTTCCGCAGCCAGGAACGATTCGGCGAGGCGACCGCCCGCTTCGACGCAGCCCTCGACATCGCCCAGGCGGCACTGCCCGAGGGCCACAGCTTCACGGCCAACATCGTCATGAATCGCGGCCAGACCTTCGCACTGGCCGGCGACTGGCCCGCTGCGGAAGCGGATCTCCTGGCGGCCTACGAGGTCTACACCGCCGCCTACGGCCCCGACGACGGTCGCACGCGGTCGATCGCCCGAGGTCTCGCACGCGTCTACGAGGACTGGGGGCGGCAGTCGGACGCAGAGCGGTGGCGCGAGGACGCCGGCGGCTGAGACCATCGGAATGACTCGAGGCGGGCCGAGGATCCACCTCGACCCGCCCCGAATCGCGCCCGGTCGGAACGCGAAGCCTCAGTCACTCACCTCGGCCCGCCGGCCGTCGGCACCCGACGAGG
>JAHHMJ010000276.1 GCA_018678395.1 Gemmatimonadota bacterium
CCGTGCTGGGCAACGGCGTGGTCGAGGGACTGGCGGACGTGGTGTTCGTCGACCCCGATCGCTTCGACCGCGGGCATTCTCGCGAGACCGCCCGACAGGTGGCCGACATGAACACCCGGCTCGTGCGTGAAGGGCGCCCCTACCTGCTGGTCGGCGTGGGGCGGTGGGGATCCAGCGAGCCCTGGCTGGGCATTCCGGTCGGATGGGAAGACATCGCCGGCGCCCGCGTGATCGTCGAGGCGGGGTTGCGCGACATCCGAGTGACGCCATCCCAGGGCACGCACTTCTTCCAGAACCTGGTCTCGCTCAACGTGGGATACTTCACCGTGAACGCCGGCACGGGCGAGGGACGGCTCGACTGGGACTGGCTGCGCAGTCGACCGGTGCTGCATGCCGAGGGCGCCGTGCACCACGTCCGGCTCGAGCGGCCCCTGCGCGCGCTCATGGACGGGCGCAGCCGACGCGGGTTGATCGTCGAGAGCTGATCCGCGCCGGCGTCTTCAGAGGGAGAAGCGCATCCCCTCGCGGGCGATCTCGAACCCGCGGCGGGCGACCTCCGCCTGCTCCGGCCCACCCTCGTCGAGCGCCGGGTTCGAGTTGTTGAGGTGGGTGAAGACCACGCGCCCCGCCTCGCCCGAGTCGACCACGGCCTGCAGCCGGTCCATCGTCGAGCGCATCAGCGGGTGCGGCAGGTCGTCCATCGAACGGCCGGGCAACTCGTCGATCGACCAGAACGAGCCGTCGAGCAGAGCGACGTCCACGGAGCGCACCACCTCGCCCAGGTCCCGTTCCCAGGCGGCCCACGAGTCGATGTCCGGCAGGAAGAGCAGGCTCGCCGACGGCCCGCGGAACAGAAAGCCGACCGTGTCCGCGAACTCGTCCCGGTGCGGCACCGGCCACAGCTGGACGTCGAAGACGCCGTCGATCGAGTGCCAGCGCCCGGTCTCCAGCGGGGTCGGCACGATGCGGCCCTGTTCGACCAGGAACGCCCACGGCTGTTCGCTGGAAAGGAAGTCCGCCATGGCCGCGGTGCAGTACACGGGGGTATCCCGAATGCCCAATCCCTCGTTGCCGAGCAGGGCGAGGCCCGTGTAGTGGCCGATGTGGGCGTGGGTGAGGAAGATGCCGTCGAACGGGCGCCGCTCCCCCGCCCTGCGCCGGAAGGCCGGTGCCTCGATGGCGTCGATCTGCCGGGTGATGTCGGGCGTGGCGTCGACCAGGTAGAAGCGCTCCGCCTCGGGGTCGACCAGGGCCAGGCTGGAGACGTACCGCCCGCGTCCCTCCCTGTGCTCGGCCCTGCCCCGCTCGCAGCGCGGCGTGTAGCAACCGACCTGGGGGAAGCCCGCGTCCTGCGCCGTCCCCAGCACGAGCGCCTCGAGGCCGGCGCGGTCGGCGATCCGGCGCCGACTGCCCTGGACGGCGGCGCGCGCATGCTGTGGGAGAGCGGCGGCCAGACCCTCCGGGACGAGGGCACCGGCCGCCACGGCCGTCACGGCCGCGAGAAACGCGCGGCGGTCGAAGGCACGGTGTACTCCGGAAATCCGGGGATCGGTCGGGTGCGGCGTCATGCGCTCGTTGGTGGATGGGGGGGGACTGCCGCCGACGGCCTCGACCGCGTCCGCTGCTACGCTATCTTCCCCAATGCAGAAAGCGAAAGGAACGATCTCGGGCGCGAGCCTGCGCCACGCCTTCCGGGAAATCATCTGGCCACGCCGCCGACTGGTGGGCATCGGCCTCGTTCTCATCCTGATCAACCGGCTGGCCGGGCTCGTGCTGCCCGCGTCGACGAAATACCTCGTCGACGAGGTGATCGCGAACGGCAACATCCCCCTGCTCTACCAGCTGCTGGGCCTCGTGGCCGGGGCCGTCGCCGTCCAGGCGGTGTCGTCGTACTCGCTGACGATGCTGCTGAGCGTCGAGGCGCAGAACCTCATCGCCCAGCTGCGCGCTCAGGTACAGAAGCACGTGCTGCAACTCCCGGTTCGCCTCTTCGACAACTCGAAGTCGGGCGAACTCGTGTCGCGCATCATGGACGACGTCGCGGGCGTCCGGAATCTGGTGGGGACCGGGCTCGTGCAGCTCGTGGGCGGCATCGTCACCGCCGTGGTCGCGCTCGTCTTCCTGCTGCGCATCGACGGCGTGATGACGGTGCTCGCCCTCGTCCCGCTGCTGGGCTTCAGCCTCGTGTCTGCCCGCGCGTTCCGGAAGCTGCGCCCGGCGTTCCGCGAACGCGGCGCCATCCGTGCCGAAGTCACCGGCAGGCTCACCGAGGCCCTCGGCGGAATCCGCATCATCAAGGGCTTCCACGCGCTGGACAGAGAGGGCGAGATCTTCGAGAAGGGGGTGATGCGCATCTTCGACAACGTGAAGAGCACGCTCACGACTTCGAGCGGCGTCACCAGCCTCGGGACCTTCTTTCTCGGCCTGGCCAGCGTGCTGGTCATGGGGTGGGGCGGCCGTTTGATCGTGCAGGGGCAGCTCTCGCTCGGCGACCTCTTCAGCTTCACGCTGTTCCTGGGATTCCTGATCGCGCCCATCCTGCAGATGGCCAACATCGGCACCCAGATGACCGAGGCGTTCGCCGGGCTCGACCGGACCGCCGAGCTGCTGAGCTGGCCGCGCGAGAACGACGACCCGAAGCGGACGGTGACGATGCCCCCGATCGAGGGGCAGGTCGTCTTCGAAGACGTGCACTTCCGCTACGAAGAGGACGAACCGGTACTCAAGGGCATCTCGTTCGAAGCCCGCCCCGGGACCGTCGTGGCGCTGGTGGGCAGCTCGGGCTCGGGGAAATCCACGCTGGCCGGACTGGCCGCCACCTTCCTGACGCCGGACACCGGGCGCGTCACGGTCGACGGGATCGACCTCACCACCGTGGTGCTGGACAGCTACCGCCGGCAGCTCGGCCTCGTCCTGCAGAACGACTTCCTCTTCGACGGCACCATCCGCGAGAACCTGCGGTTCGCGCGCGCCGAAGCGACGGACGCCGAACTGGAGGACGCCGCGCGTCGGGCGTACGTGAACGAGTTCACGGACCGCTTCCCGGACGGCCTCGACACCGTCATCGGCGAGCGCGGCGTGAAGCTCTCGGGCGGTCAGCGCCAGCGCGTGGCCATCGCGCGCGCGTTGCTGGCAAACCCGCGCATTCTGATCCTGGACGAGGCGACCTCGAACCTGGACACCGAGAGCGAGGCGTTCATCCAGGAGAGCTTCGCCAAGCTGATGGAAGGGCGGACGACGTTCGTCATTGCCCACCGCCTGAGCACGATCCGCCGCGCGGACCAGATTCTCGTGGTCGAGGCGGGAGAGATTGTGGAGCGGGGCACCCACGACGACCTGATTGCCGCCGAGGGTCGCTACCACCAGCTCTACACCTATCAGGCGCGAATCTAAGAAGGCTATAGTTGCTCGCGGATTTAGTAGGATAGACGC
>JAHHMJ010000117.1 GCA_018678395.1 Gemmatimonadota bacterium
GGCGGCGATCTTTGTCACGGCGATGGCCGTGAGAGGCGTGCCCGAGGCGGGCTTCCACAAGGTGGAGTCGCCACAGACGGCGGCGATGGCGGCGTTCCAGCTCCACACGGCCACGGGGAAGTTGAAGGCGCTGATGATCCCGACGACGCCGAGCGGGTGCCACTGCTCACGCATGTGGTGGTCCTGGCGCTCGGAGGCGACCGTCAGACCGTAGAGCTGCCGGGACAGACCGACCGCGAAATCACAGATGTCGATCATCTCCTGCACCTCGCCCTTCCCCTCGGCGAAGATCTTGCCCATCTCCAGCGTCACCAGCCCGCCGAGCGCGTCCTTCTTCTCGCGCAGCCGGTTGCCGAGCTGCCGCACGATCTCGCCGCGCTTGGGCGCCGGCAGGGTCCGCCACTGCAGGAAGGCGGCGTGGGCGCGATCGACGATCGCGTCGTATTCGTCAGCGGTCACCTGCCGGACGCCACCGATCCGCGACCCGTCCACGGGCGAGTGGATCTCGAGCACCTCCCCGGACGCCATCCACTCTCCGGAGAATCCACCGGGATTGACGTCGTCGAGGCCGAGCGAGGAGAGGATCTGATCCGGGGTCATGGCAGACGCGGAGTAGGAGAGACAAGGGGATATCGCCGCAACGCGCGGAGCGCTTAAACCTCTCAGGACCGCACCCCGATTTGAAGGGTGCCGTCCCCCCTCAGCCGGCCCTCTCGGCGACCAGTTCGATCTCGACCCGCGCGTCCAGCGGCAGGCCTGCCACAGCGATCGTCGTGCGGGCCGGATAGGGATGGGTGAACCGGTGCTCGTAGGCGGCGTTCATCTCCGCGAAGTCCGCCATGTCCCGGAGGTAGACGTTGACCTTCACGACGTCGTCCGGACCGAGTCCGGCCTCGGCCAGCACCCCGAAGAGGTGGTCGAAGCACTGGTGGGTCTGCGCATCGACGCCGCCGGTGTGGAGTTCACCGGTCGCGGGGTCGATCGGGGTCTGCCCCGAGCAGAACACGTAGCGACCGGCATCCACCCCGTGCGAGTACGGGCCGACGGCCGTGGCGGTGGGGCTGGTGAGGGGGGTGCGAGGCATGTCAGACCACCTCGCCACGCGCCATGCGGACCACGGGCGCAAGTACGTCCTTCAGGGTCGGCGTGCCCTGCACCGCCAACTCGTACCGGCAGCGGGTATGGGGGATCGGGAGATCCACGAGTCCGCCCAGATCGATCGGCGTCCCGATGGCGACGCCCTCGACCCCGTGCTCGGCGGCCGCTCGCAACGTGGCCTCCAGATCCCGGATCTGGGCCTCGCCGTAGCCCATCGCCGGGAGGATCGGCCCCAGGTCCGGGTAGCGTTCGAACGTCTCCTTCAGCTCACCGACCAGGAATGGACGAGGGTCGATGATCTCGCGTGCCCCTGCCGCCTCCGCACCGAGCAGCCCCGCACCGTAGGCCATGCCGCCGTGCGTGCACGTGGGGCCGTCCTCGACCGCGATCACCTTCTTCCCGGCGAGCACGGAAGGGTCGTCGGTCGTGATCGGACTGGCCGCGCGCAGCACGACCGCATCGGCGTTCATCTCCTCGACGTTCGCAAGTACGCTCTGCACGTCCTCGGCCACCGCCGTCCCGATCTTGTTGACGATGATCACGTCGGCCAGCCGGACGTTGGTCTCACCCGGATAGAATCGCCGCTCGTGCCCCGGGCGGTGCGGATCGACGAGGGTCATCCAGACGTCGGGCACGTAGAAGGGCGTGTCGTTGTTGCCCCCGTCCCAGATGATGACGTCGGATTCCTTCTCGGCGGCCTCGAGAATGGCGCCGTAGTCCACCCCCGCGTACACCACCGATCCCGCGGCGATGTGCGGCTCGTACTCCTCGCGCTCCTCGATGGTGACCTCGTGGGCCACGAGATCGTCTTCGGATGCGAACCGCTGGACGCGCTGCCGCACGAGGTCTCCGTACGGCATCGGGTGCCGGATGATGCCCACCCGCAGGCCCTCGTCGCGGAGCGCACGAGCCACGGCGCGCGAGGTCTGGCTCTTCCCCACGCCGGTTCGAGACGCGGTCACGGCGACCACGGGCAGCCGCGACTCGATCATGGACGACCACGCATCGGGGACGATGAAGTCGGCGCCCATCGCCGTGGCCCGGGCCATCAGGTGCCCGACCTCGTCGTACGACAGGTCGGAGTAGCCGAGAACCACCGATTCGATCTCGTGGGCCAGCACCAGGTCCTCGAGCTCGTCCTCGGAGTGGATCGGGATGCCCTCCGGGTAGAGGTCCCCGGCGAGTTCGGGCGGGTAGCGACGATCGTCGATATGTGGGATCTGCTGCGCCGTGAACGCGACGACCTGAGCCGCCTCGTTGTCCCGGTACAGGGTGTTGAACAGGTGGAAGTCGCGGCCGGCCGCGCCCAGAATCAGAAGTCGATGCGGATCCATGGCAGGTCCCGTTGGGAGGCAAGATGCCTCCAAGGTACGGCCGAAGCGCACGCGAGACTGTCGGGACCCATCCGCAGCAGGGGGTGGGGACCTTCACCGCGATTCCGGCGCCCGCCGGGCACATCGGTGCGTCTCTGATGCCCCCACCCCGGCCCTCGTCGGTTCAGCGCACCCCGTACTTGTCCACCAGGCGACGCAGGGTGTTCACGTTCCGCATCGTGTGCGCCAGCCCCCGGGTCTCGCGGTCGAATCGCCCCCCGAACAGCGGCGATTCGCTGATCCGGCCCCGACTGAGCCAATGGACTTCGCGGTCCGCGAACCCGAACGAGTCGCGATCGGACTCCATGGCTGCGAAGATGCCCCGGACGGAGTCGTCCACCGAGCGCCTCAGGAAGAGGACGTACCGGGCATGATCGGGCCCGTCTTCGTCGGCCGGCGTGAACGGTCCCGCGACCGCGGCCTCCACCTCCTCCAGCGAACGGACGAAGCTCGGCACGGCGTAGCCCAGCCCCTCCTCGAGCAGCGACTCGATACGGGTTTCGACGCCGGAGGGCGCTTCACCGCCCGAATCGATGACCACGTTGCCGCTCGCGAGCAGGGTCTCGACCCCCGCGAATCCGCCGGCTGCGAGCAGCTCCCGCAGACGCGCCATCTTGACCCGATGCCCACCGACGTTGAGGCCGCGCAGGAATACCGCGACGCGCCGACTCACATCCCGTCGATCGCGATTTCGTACATCGTCGACCACCACTTCCCCGTGACGAAGAAGGTGCGCGTCCGCGGGTTCCAGGCGATGCCGTTCAGAACGGCCTCGAGGTCGCCCGCCCGACCGGCATCGCGAGTCAGACCCGAGGCATCGAGGACCCCGGTCACCGCACCGGTCGCCGGATCGACGCGTACGATCTCGTTCCGCTGGTACACGTTGGCCCAGACGGCGCCCTCGACGCACTCGAGCTCGTTGAGGCTGTAGACC
>JAHHMJ010000568.1 GCA_018678395.1 Gemmatimonadota bacterium
GCGTTGTAGCCGCTCGTGGCGATCAGCTCACCGTCGGCCTGCAGCGGCTCCGGCGTCGAGCGCAGATCCGGCCGATCGCAGGTCCCGAAGTTCTGGATGAGCAGCAGCCCGGGCTCGAAGTAGTCGCCCCAGAAGAGATCGACGTCCCCGTCCCCGTCGGCGTCGGCGAACGCCATGGAGTTCGCCCCGTGCAGGGTCGGGGCTCCGCCCGGCATCGCGAGCTGCGCCACGATCTCGATGTCCTCGAAACGGGGATCGACCAGGGTGAACACCGGATTGCCGGCGTCGTCGAGCGCCGTTTCCTCGTACCGGGCCACGGTCCCGTCGACCCGCCCGAGAAAGAGATCGACCGCGCCGTCGCAGTCGACGTCGGCGATGGACGGGATGTTCTGGCGATCCGAGAAGATCGGGCGCCCCTGATCGTCGCGGAGCGAGTCGGTGGCCAGGACGAACCGCGGTTGCGTGGCGGTGCCGTCGTTGCGGAAGTAGCGGACGTAGCTGAAGCGCTCCTCGGCGAGGAGATCCACGTCGCCGTCGTCGTCCAGATCGTGAAAGCGGCTCCACTCGCCGACGTCGAGATCCGCGAAGCGATCGGTGCGCCACGTGTAGGCGGCTGCGCTGGGCGTCCCCGTGTTCTCGAAGAACATCAGCTCGCCGGTTCGCTCCTGGACGAACAGGTCGAGATCGGCATCGCCGTCGATGTCGACGAACTGCGGCCTCGGCACGACGAACCCACCGAGGAAGGGGTGGTCGTGCGTCCGTCCCTCATCATCGACGACCGGGAAGGGCACGATCTCCCGCTCGAGCGGATCACCACCGGCCAACGTCGCCGGTCCGGCCAGCGGCCGCGGGGTATCGACGCCACCACCGGCCCCGCAACCGGCCGCGACCAGCGCCACCGCGGACCACCCCACGACGGCCCGCGACCCTCCTGCCCTCATCGATGCGCGCGGGCGCCGACGCCCGTGGCGTTGGTCCCGACGGGGATGACGCGGGCGACCTCACCGCTGTCGAGGTCGATCACCGCGACGGTGCCGGTGTCGTACGTGGGACCCTCGTCGTCCTCGGGCATCTCGTGACCCATGGCGGCGTGATCCATCCCGCCCATGGCCATGCCGCCGGGGCCGTTGTTGGTCACGAAGAGGAAATGGCCGTCGTAGCTGAGCGCCGAGCCGTGCGGCTGGTCGGCACCCGGCACGTCGAAGGTCCGCGAGACGCGCCCCGCCTCGACATCCACCTCGACGACGGTGTCGTCGCCCTTGGTCCCGAAGTAGACGTGGCGCCCGTCCCGCCCGAACACGGGATGCCAGGGGCGCGAACCCACCTCGATGGTCCGAACCAGACCCGGGGCCCGCGGGTCGCTGTTGTCGAACACGAGCAGCGAGCCGGTCAGCTCCGCCGTGGCCACCAGCGTCCGGCCGTCGGGCGATATGGCGAACTGAACCAGCGCATACGTGTCTCCGGCGACGTCGATCAGCCGGGCGTCCCAGCTCTCCCCGTCCACGGCAGCCAGCTGGTTCACGCCGAGCGACGCCGAGTAGACGACCTCACCCGTCGGGTGGACGATCAACGCATGCGGGCGCGGGAACAGCACGTCGATCTCGTCGATCTCCATCGAGCCGCGCTCGACCACGCCGATGCGCTGCGGAGGATTGACCGCGCTCATCGAGCGTCCGACGTAGAGCAGGTCGTTGGCGGGATCGATGGCCAGCATGCCGGGCACCTCGAACTCGGCCTGACCGACCAGCTGGTTGTCCCGGTCGAACTTGAGCACCCGATTCGCGCCGATCAGCGACACGTACCAGTGCGAGCCGTCCGGCTCGACCGCGATGTGATGCGGTTTGGCGTTCTCGTCGAAGCCGAGGGGCTTCAGGTCCACCGTGGTCACCACCTCGAGCGTGGCGACGTCGATCACGGTGACGGTGGCCTCCCCCTGATTCGCCGCGTAGACGAACTCCTGCCCCGAGAGCGGGACGGAGAGGCCGAGCAGCGCGGCGGCGAGAGCGGAAGCCCGGAAGAGTCGGTGCAGTCGATTCATGACGGATCTGGAGGCGGTGGAAGAACGACGAGGGAGGGGGAACGGCAGCTCCACCCTCCCTCGCCTGATATGCTCACCGGCCAACGGGGGTCCGTCCGGGGATCCCGGTGACCGGCGATCGTGGCGCTAGAAGACGGTCCGTCGCACCGTCGGCCGCACGAGGAACAGTCCCTCGGAACCGCTGGTGACGATGACCACGCCGTTGTCGAAGAAGGGATAGTTGCTCCAGGAGCCGCCCATCCCGGCACTGTTGTCACCGTAGGCCACCGTGTCGAAGTAGGCGACCTCGACCGGCTCCTCCGGCGTCGTGATGTGCAGAATGCGGAGACCGGATCGGTAGTTCGACTGGTACATCAGGTTGCCCACGATGTACAGGTTGTGGTCCGACGACTCCTGCGTGCCCAGATGCTCTGCGACCAGCTGCGGATCGTCCAGATCGGAGACGTCCCAGATCATCGTGCGGGTACGTGCGGCCGAGCCCTGGATCTCGTCCAGCTCGTCGTTGAGATAGAAGAACCGGTGATCCTCGGTGAGCCACCCCTGGTGGGAGTACCCGACGCTCGGGTACGCCGCCCGCGAAATCGCGATCGGGTTGGCCTTGTCCGTCACGTCCGCGATCGAGATCGCGGTCTCGTTCGCACCCATGCAGATCTCGGCGCCGGCGTGGTCCTCATCCGGGCCCACGTAGTTCACGCAATGGGCGTCGTGCGAATAGCCGGTGCTGGCGCGCCCGGTCTGCGGATCGGCAAAGCACCCGGCGAACTGCGGGTTCTTCGGATCGCGGATGTCGATCATGTGCAGACCGCCGCCGCAGGTCTCGCCGCCCTGACCGGCGCCGACGGCGTAGGCGAAGCCCGAGTCCTCGTTGATCACGATGTTGTGAGCCGAAGCGATGTTCGAGTAGAGCGCATCGGCGTCGAACACCACCGGCTCACCCCCGTCGAACTCGCGCAGACGGGTCAGGTCGAACACCTGCATGCCGTGCTGCCCGGCTCCGTCCGAGACGATGTAGACGTGGTTCTCGTACGTCTTGAGATCCCGCCAGGCGCTGCCGTTGGCCCCCTCGGTCATCGGGAGCGTCCCCACGACCATCGGATTCGTCACGTCGGTGATGTCGACGAACGAGGCCCGATCGGTCATGCCGACCAGCGCGTAGGACCGGCCCGTCTCCGGATCCACCCAGCCCCAGTTGTCGTTCGTGACGATGCCCCGGGCCGCATCGCCCGACAGCTCGCTCACGGGTACGAACGAGACCAGATCGACCTCGCTGCAATCCCATTCGACGGCCTCGCCCTCGGCGCAGCGGACTTCTTCGCCCCGCACCGGGTCGTAGCCCTCGGCCGGGCTCTGCACGCGGGCGGCGGCCATCCAAGCGCCGCCGGATCCGTCGAACATCACGACGGCGCCGGCCCCGCGGTCGGCTCCGGGCGTCGCCACGGCGACGAAGCCGTCTCCCGCGGCGAGCGCCGCTCCCGCCTGCACGCGGCCGTCGAGCCCCTCGCCGCGAACCTTCTCGGCGGCGACCACACCGGTCTCGTCGATCCGGAAGGCGTACACCGCTCCGGCGCCGCGGCCCGCGAGGGGCGCACCCACCCAGACGTCGTCGCCGACGACGGCGACGGCGGATCCGAAGCCGGCGCGGGGCGACGGATCGAAGGCCGCGAGCGTCGGACCCCGCATCCAGCCGCGGTCGTCGCTCTCGAAGACGTGCACGACCCCGGCGCTTCCGTTCGCACCGAGTGCGCCCACCGCCAGACGGCCCCCATTCAGGAAGACGGCCGATCCGAACCGGTCGTTGCGCGCGAGGCCGTTGGTCGGCAGCTCGGCGAGCATGTCGAATCCGGTCGCCGTGGCCTGGAAGAGGAAGGCTCCGCCCGTGCGGTTGTTGCGTATGGGGGCGCCGACCGCCGCGAAGGTGCCGTCGAAGGCGACGGCGGTACCGAAGCCGCCGCCGGCGGCGAGGCCTTCGGTCTCGAGAGTGCCGGCCTCCGACCACCCGTCGGTCGAGCGCCGGTACACGTAGACGGCTCCGGTGCCCTCGGCCACGCCGGGAGCGCCGACGAGCGCCACATCACCGGCCACGGCCAGGGTCTGGCCGAAGCGCGCGTCCTCGTCGAGCATCGCCGGCGTCGGGATCATCCCCTCTTCCATCCATCCGTCGCCCGACCGCACGAAGCTGTACACTCCGGCCGGGCTGCCGACCAGCAGTACGTCGGCGTCGGTGGCAAGGCTCTGTCCGAAGCCGTCGGCGGTTGCTCCGTCCGAGGCGCCGAACGAAGCGACCTCGGCCCACACCCCGTCGTCGCCCTGACGATAGACGTACACGAGGCCCGACCGCATGACGTTGGCCGGCTCCCCGACCAGGACGTCGGCGCCGTTCACGACCATGGCGGCTCCGAAGCCGGCACGAGCCTCGGAGACGTCACCCCCGACGAACGACTGGGCAGTCGCTTCACCGGCGCCGAGCCCGGCCAGCGTGGCCGCGACCAGCAGCGAATATCCGAACTTCTTCACGTGCTCACCCCCGATGGATTCCAGACCCGTCGACGTGAATCCCACGTCGATCGACCCTAGGTCTACTCCGGGTGCGGCGCCGGGATCCCCGGGAAACCCGACCGCGTCACTCCCCGGTCGGGAGCATGCCGGCTTCCTGAAGAACGGCCCGCGCACGATCTGCGTCGGGGGTGGCGACCAGTACGGCCGCCGAGTTCGAGAACGTCACGTGACCCCCGTGGTCGTCCACGAGCACCGAGTGCGGGATATCCGCATCGGCCAGGAATCCCGCTGCGAACTCGGCTTCGTGACGATAGGTGAATCGCGCGATGGTCACGGTTTCGGGCTGTGTCATGGTCGGGTCCGCGAAGCAGGAAACGTTGGACCGGATGGGTCGAATTCGTGTACCCTGCAACGTCCAGCGGGCTCCCGCCCGCCGTTCCCCGCCGCAACTCAGGAGAGCCCAATGGTCCGGATGTCGACCCGCGTCGCGACTCTGCTCCTGCCCGCCACGCTGCTGGCGCCCGCCGTCCTCGCCGCGCCGGTCTCCGCGCAGACCGCCGGCGTCGTCGTCGAACTCACCTCGGTCGACTATCGCGAATCTCCGGAACGCACCGACCTGTCGCGTCTGCAGATCGCCGACGGCAACGTCGCCATGGAAGTGGACGGCGAGGCCACGGGCACCATGATCTTTCGCGGCGAGGATCGGACGATGATCGCCGTCGACCACGAACGGCAGACGTACATCGAGATCGACGAGGAGACCCTCGCCGGCCTCGCGGCTCAGATGAACGCGGCGATGGCACAGATGGAGCAGATGCTCGCGAACATGCCGGCCGAGCAGCGCGCCATGATCGAGCGCATGCGCGAGCAGGGAGGTATGCCGGGCATGGAGATGCCGGGGATGGCATCCTTGCCGGAGATCGACATCCGCGACACGGGCCGCTCCGAGACCCAGGGCGGCTACGCGACGCAGGTCTGGGAGGTGTACGAGGACGGCACGCTGGCTCGCCGCGTCTGGATCGCGCCGTGGAGTGAGATCGAGGGGGGAGCGGAAGCGCGCGAAGCCATGGCGGGCATGGTCGAGTTCTTCGACAGCTTCCTCGAGTCCCTGCCGCAGATGTCCGGCAACGACTCGATGATGCGGAACCCCTTCCGCTATCTCGATCTCGACGAGGGTATGCCGGTGCTCACCCACGAACTCGGTGAGGACGGATCCGTCGAGGAGGAGTCGAGCGTCACATCGGTGGCGCGTCAGCCGATCGCCGGCTCGACCTTCGCACCGCCCGAGGGTTACTCCCGACAGGATCTGCCGGGCGGGTGAGGGTAGCGCGCCTCGTCGACTCTCGGTTCCGAAGGCGCGGAGCGAGTGCCCGACCCCGGTGTGGGAGCGGTCCGCCGGCCCCTGAAAGGGTGCACTGCGACTCCGATACCTAGGACGATGAATCCACGAACGGCCCTACCCGACGCCCTGGATCCGGTCGTCGCGATCTGTCGCGATGCTGCGGCCGCCATCCTCGATGTGTACGACGGCTCGGAGCCCGCCGCCGTCGACTGGAAAGCCGATCGCTCGCCGGTGACGAACGCCGACCGCGCGGCCCACGGAGTGCTCAGCGCGGGCCTGCGCTCTCTGGGACCCGACGTGCCGGTGCTCTCCGAAGAGGGAACCGAAGCCGAGTGGGACGCGGCCGCCCGGGCTTCGGTCTTCTGGCTGGTCGATCCGCTCGACGGCACGAAGGAGTTCCTGAAGCGCACCGGGGATTTCACCGTCAACGTCGCGCGGGTCGAGGCCGGTCGGCCCGTACTCGGAGTGGTGCTCCAACCGGTGACCGGGCAGATCTGGGCCGCCGTTGCCGGCTCGCACCAGCGCGGTGCCTGGCGGCTCGATCCGGATGGGAGTGTCCGCTCGCTCGCGACCCGCGTGCCCCCTGCGTCGCCGCTTCGGCTCGCGGCGAGCAGAGACCACGCCGGTCCCCTGGTCGAGGCCATCGATCGCGATCACCCCGACACGGTGACCCTCACGCGGGCCGGCTCGTCGCTGAAGTTCTGCCGCGTGGCAGAGGGGGCCGCCGACCTCTACATCAGAGACGGCCGCACGATGGAGTGGGATACGGCCGCCGCCGACTGTATCGTGGAAGCCGCGGGCGGCCGCGTATGCTCGTTCGCAGGCGACCCGCTCCGTTACGGTCGGGCGCCGTATGCCAACCCCTCCTTCGTCGCGGTCGGAGATCGCTCCCTGAACTGGCGACGATTCATCTCCTCCACTTCGGACGGATGACCCACACCATCCCCGCGCATCTCCGCCGCCTCGAGAACGAGGCCATTCACGTACTCCGTGAGGTGGCGGCCCAGTTCGATCGCCCGCACCTGCTGTTCTCGGGCGGGAAGGACTCGATCGTGATGGCCTGGCTGGCGAAACGTGCCTTCCACCCGTCGCCCATCCCCTTCCCGCTCCTGCACATCGACACCGGGCACAACTTCCCCGAGACGATTCGTTTTCGCGACGAGTACGTCGAGCGCCTGGGGGCTCGGCTCGAGGTCCGCTACGTGCAGGACTCGATCGACGCCGGGCGCGTGACCGAAGAGGTCGGCCCCCGCGCGAGCCGGAACGCCCTGCAGACGGTCACGCTTCTGGACGCGCTCAGGGAGCTGCGCGCCGACTGCGCCATGGGCGGCGCGCGCAGGGACGAAGAGAAGGCGCGCGCGAAGGAGCGCTTCTTCTCGCATCGGGACGCGTTCGGGCAGTGGGACCCCCGCAACCAGCGCCCCGAGCTCTGGAACCTCTACAACGGCCGCATGAATCCGGGCGAACACTTTCGCGTGTTCCCGCTCTCGAACTGGACCGAGCTCGACGTGTGGCACTACATCGCCGCGCGCGAGATCCCCTACCCGTCGCTGTACCTGTCGCACGAGCGTCCGGTCTTCGAGCGGGACGGCGTCTGGCTCGCGAAGACCGACTTCATCGAGCTCGACGTGGGCGAATCGATCGAAACCCGCCGCGTGCGCTTCCGCACGATCGGGGACGCCACCTGCACCGGTGCGACGCTGTCGGAGGCGGCCACCCTTCAGGACGTCATCGACGAGACCTCGGCGACCCGCACCACGGAACGAGGTGGGCGCAGCGACGACAAACGGTCCGAATCGGCCATGGAAGACCGCAAGCGGCAGGGGTACTTCTGATGAGCTCCGCCAAGGGCGCACTCCACGGATCCGCCGATCTCCTGCGCGTGTCGACGGCAGGCAGCGTCGACGACGGCAAGAGCACGCTGATCGGCCGACTCCTCTACGACACTCGATCGATCTTCCAGGACCAGCTCGAGCAGATCGAGGGCGCCAGCCGACGGCTCGGAGAGGACTCCGTGAACCTCGCCCTGCTGACCGACGGACTGCGGGCGGAGCGAGAGCAGAAGATCACGATCGACGTCGCCTACCGGTATTTCGCGACGCCGCGGCGCACGTTCATTCTCGCGGACACACCCGGGCACGTGCAGTACACCCGCAACATGGTGACCGGCGCATCGACCGCGGACCTGGCGATCGTTCTCATCGACGCCCGCAAGGGTGTGTTGACCCAGTCGCGACGGCACGCCTTCATCACGTCGCTCCTCGGCATCCCGCACATCATCGTCGCCGTGAACAAGATGGACCTGGTGGACTGGTCCGAGGCCGTCTTCGACGACATCCGGGACGACTTCATGAGGTTCGCGGAGCGCCTGACCGTCCAGGACATCACCTTCGTGCCGATGTCGGCGCTGCTCGGCGACAACGTCGTGCACCGCTCCGAGAACATGCCGTGGTACGGGGGCGGATCGCTTCTCCACATGCTGGAGGCGGTCAGTCCGGGTGGACGGCACAACACCATCGACTTCCGGTTCCCGGTCCAGGGCGTGATCCGGCCCCATCAGAACTTCCGCGGGGTCGCCGGCAGCGTCGCCTCGGGGCGGATCCGCCCGGGTGACGACGTGATCGTGCTTCCGTCGGGCCTGGAGACCCGCATCCGATCGGTCGAGACACCCGACGGCCCAGCCGACGAGGCCCGGACCGGCGAGGCGATCGTCCTGACGGTCGAGGACGACGTCGACATCTCCCGCGGAGACATGCTGGTACGCCCGCGCAACCTGCCGGAAGTCTCCGACACGTTCGAAGCCTACGTCTGCTGGATGCACGACGAGCCGATGCAGCTGCACAAGCGCTATCTGGTTCAGCAGACGACGCGACGCGTCCCCGCCTTCGTGCGGGCGCTGGAGTACCGCTTCGACGTCGACACGCTGCATCGCGAAGACGCCGACGCACTCGGGCTCAACGAGATCGGTCGAGTCGTGGTCGACGCGACGCAACCGCTCTTCTTCGACTCCTACCGCGTCAACATCCAGACCGGCTCGTTCGTGCTCATCGATCCGGACTCGAACGCGACCGTCGGCGCCGGGATGATCCGGGGCCCCGAGACCAGCATCGAAGAGACGCTGGGACCCGAGTCCGAGACCGCGGAAGCCGGGGGTCGTCCCGTGTCGCCCAACGTCACCATGGAGCGACCGGCGACGACGCGGGCGGAGCGGGAAGCCCGCAACGGCCACGCCTCGGGTGTGATCTGGCTCACCGGTCGTCCGGGCGCGGGCAAGTCGACCATCGCCAAGGCGCTCGAGCGCCGCCTCTACGACGAGGGGGCGCAGACGATGTTGCTCGACGGAGACGTTCTGCGACACGGCCTGTGTGGCGATCTCGCGTTCTCGGCCGAGGACCGGCGGGAGAACATCCGACGGGCCGGCGAAGTCGCGCGTCTCTTCGCCGAGAACGGACAGATCGTGGTGGCGGCCTTCGTCTCGCCCTACCGGAGGGACCGCGACCGCATCCGGGACCTCGTGGGCCCGGAGCGATTCGTCGAGGTCGAGGTCACGGCACCCGAAGACGTCCTGCTCGAGAGGGATCCCAAGGGCCTCTACGCACGCTTCGCCCGGGGTGAGATCACGGGTCTCACCGGGATGGACGCACCCTACGAATCCCCCGGCACCGACGCGCTGATCGTCGACACGGCCGTCACCCCGGTCGAGGTCGCAGTGGATCGCATCCTCACGGCATGGCGGGCGAGCGTCGGGCCCTGAAGTCCTGCGCCGAACCACGGGCGACCCCTTGCTCCCGATCGACGATGACGCCTGATTCCTAGCCGTCCCTTCGATCCTCCTCTCCAGGGAGAGCCCAGGTGCAGATCGTCGTTCTCGGCGCCGGCCGTGTCGGTGGCGCTATCGTCCGTGATCTTTCCGAAGAGGCCGAGTTCTCGGTCGCCGTCGCCGACCTCGATCCCCTCGCGACCGATCGACTGTCCGGCCTGGACGTCGAGGTTCGCCTCCACGACCTGTCGCATCCCTCGGGAGTCGCGGAGTCGATCAAGGACGCCGACGTGGTCGTGGGCTGCGTCCCGGGCTTCATGGGCTACCGCACCGTCGAGGTCGCGCTCGGCGAGGGAAAGCCCGTCGTCGACATCTCCCGGTTCGAGGAGAACGCGTTCGACCTGGACGCTCTCGCGCGCGAAGCCGGTGTCCCCTGCCTCGTCGACTGTGGCCTCGCTCCGGGCCTCTCGAATCTCATTCTCGGGCACATGGAGAGCGCACTGGACGAGACCACCTCGTTCAAGGCGCTGACCGGGGGCCTGCCCGTCGAGCGAGACTGGCCGTGGGAGTACAAGGCGCCGTTCTCACCGCGGGACGTCATTCAGGAGTACGTCCGTCCCGCGCGCATGCGGCGGAACGGACAGGACCTCACCCTGCCCGCGCTCTCCGAAGTCGAGCTCGTCCACTTCCCCGGCCTGGGCACACTGGAGGCCTTCAACACCGGCGGACTCCGGACGCTGCTCGAAACCAGCACAACGCCCGACCTGGTCGAAAAGACCATCCGATATCCGGGCCACGCAGACCGCATGCGCATCTTCCGCGAGGCCGGGTTCTTCTCGGACCGGGAGATCCTCGCGCCTTCCGGCACCGTCAAGCCACGGGACGTGACCGAGACCCTGCTGTTCGACGCCTGGCAGTTCGACGAGGGCGAGCCGGACCTGACGGTCGGACGGTTCACGATCGAGGGGGTCCAGGACGGGGCACGGGTCCGCCACACCTACGATCTGCTGGACTACTACAACCCCGACACCGAGACCTCGTCGATGGCTCGGACCACCGGCTACACCTGCGCGGCGATGGTCCGCCTGGTCGCCGGCGGTGCGTGGACGGAGCCCGGTGTGGCCCCCGCCGAGGTGGTGGGTCGGAACGCCGACTGCTTCGAGTTCGTGATGAAGCATCTCGGGGAGCGGGGCGTCCATCTCTTCCACCGCGTCGAGACGCTCGACTGACGAGACCCGCGAGCGCGGCTCGGCCGTCGGCGGCACCGGCCGCGGGCGCCTTGCCGTGTGACGACGCGGCGCCCACTCTGGCTCATTCGACGCCCATGCTCCGATGCCGGGCGCCGTGCATTTTCGGAGGGTCGTCCATGAAGAAGTTCGCTCTCGCGCTGCTCGTTCTCGCCGCCTGCGCCCCGCAGGACCCCGCCATGGACTCCGAAGGCGGCGATGTGGCTGCGTGGGAGTCGCGAGCCGAGCGCGTCGAGATCATCCGGGACGACTGGGGGATTCCTCACATCTACGCGCCCACCGACGCCGACGCCGTCTTCGGCATGGTGTACGCCCAGGCCGAGGACGACTACCCGAGGGTCGAGCGCAACTACCTCTTCGCCCTTGGCCGCCTCGCCCAGAAGAACGGAGAAGAGGACATCTGGGACGACCTCCGCATGCGCCTCTTCGTCGACGAAGACGATCTGCGCGAGCGGTATGCGTCCAGTCCCGAGTGGCTGCGCGAGCTCATGGACGGATGGGCCGACGGCCTGAACTACTATCTGGCCACCCACCCGGACGACGGGTCTCGGACGATCCAGCGCTACGACCCGTGGATGGCCCTCTCCTTCACCGAAGGGAGCATCGGTGGCGACATCGAGCGCATCTCCACCCGCGGGCTCGAGGCTTTCTACGGAGCCGATCAGCCCGCCGAGGTGATGGGCGCCCTGGACGCCGACACCGACGGTACGCCCGCCCCGCTCTCGGCCAACGTCATCCCCGAGCCCACCGGCTCGAACGGCATCGCCGTCGCTCCGCAAAACACGGTCAACGGGAACGCACTCCTGCTCATCAATCCCCACACCTCGCACTATTTCCGCGCCGAGGTGCACATGGTCAGCGACGAGGGACTGAACGCCTACGGCGCCGTGACCTGGGGTCAGTTCTTCATCTACCAGGGGTTCAACGAGACGGCCGGCTGGATGCACACGTCGACCGGCGCCGACGCCATCGACGAATTCGCCTACGAGGTGATTGAGCGCGACGACGGCGTCTACTACGTGTACGGCGACGAGGAGCGCCGCATGGAACAGCGCGACATCACGGTCCCGTACCGCGACGGCACCGGGCTCTCGGAGCGGACCTTCTCGGTCTACTACTCGCACGAGGGGCCGATCGTGCGGAGCGAGGGCGGCGACTGGGTCGCGGTCAAGCTGATGTTCGAGCCGGTCGACGCACTCATGCAGTCGTACGGTCGGACGAAGGCCGCCAACTACGACGAGTACAAGGAGGTCATGCAGCTGCACACCAACTCGTCGAACAACACGATCTTCGCCGACGCCGAGGGCAACATCGCCTACTTCCACGCCAACTACGTGCCGATCCGGGACACCGGCTACGACTGGACCGAGCCGGTGGACGGCAACGAGCCCGCGACGGCCTGGCAGGGACTGCACTCGGTCGACGACAGCCCGCTCGTGGTCAATCCGGCGAGCGGCTGGGTGATGTGCACGAACAACTGGCCCTACTCGGCCGCGGGTGTCGACGACCCGGCCACGCCTCGCGCCGCCGACTTCCCCGCCTACATGGACCGCTACGGCGAGAACGCCCGCGGGATCCACGCGATCGAGGTGCTCGACGGAAAGACGGACTTCACCGTGCAGGGGCTGATCGACGCCGCCTACGACTCGTGGCTGCCCGTCTTCGCCGACATGATTCCCGAACTCGTGGCGGCCTACGACGCGAACCCACAGGCGCCGGAAGCCGCGGCCGTGGCCGAGCAGGTCGCGATGCTACGGGACTGGGACCACCGCTTCGGGGTGGAGTCGGTGGAGACGGCGGTCGCGATCTACTGGGCCACCGAGTTGCGGGGCATGACGAGAGGCCAGGACGCGACCGACGCCGATCGGCTGACGGCGCTGGCAGCCGCCTCGGCGACGCTGACGGAGGACTTCGGCGACTGGCGTACCCCGTGGGGCGAGATCAACCGATTCCAGCGGCTCACCAACGCCATCGTACCGACCTTCGACGACGACGCGCCGAGCCTCCCGGTGGGATTCACGTCGGCGACCTGGGGATCGCTGGCCGCATACGGACAGCGAGTCGCCAGCACGACCCGCCGCATCTACGGAACCCGGGGCAACAGCTTCGTGGCCGTCGTGGAGTTCGG
>JAHHMJ010000182.1 GCA_018678395.1 Gemmatimonadota bacterium
AACGACGGCGCCGCGGCGCTCGTGGTCTGCTCGCAGGCCTTCGCCGAGGCCCACGGGCTCACCGTCGAGGCGGTCATCACCGGGTATGCCTCCGGGGGTACCGAGCCGCGCGATCTGTTCTTCGCGCCCATCGAAGCCGTGCGCCGTCTCATGGAGCGGACCGGTGCGTCGATCGGTGACTACGAGCTGTTCGAGGTCAACGAGGCCTTCGCGGTGCAGGCCATCGCCGACATGCGCGAGCTCGGGATGGACGAAGAGCGTGTGAACGTGCACGGCGGCGCGGTCGCGCTCGGACATCCGATCGGGGCGTCGGGGGCGCGGATTCTCGTCACCCTGCTCGGTGCGATGTCGGATCGCGGAGCATCGACGGGGCTCGCCACGCTCTGCCTTGGCGGTGGTAATGCCGTGGCGCTTTCGGTCGAGAAGGTCTGAGGACCGGGAGCTCGGGAGGATCGCCGACGTGAGCGCGCCGCTCCGGGAGCCGACCACCGTTCGGGGGCTTCTGGCGCGTACGGTCGGCTTTCTGGCGTTGACGCTCGCCATTGCGGCGGCGGGGGGATTCCTGCTCCCGGCGGGCGATCTGATCGCTCAATCGGCGGCGCTCGGCGCGGCCGCTCTGCTGGCCGGGTGGGCGCTGCTGCACATGGACGGGTGGCCGGCCGATGCGTTGGGGCTCCCCCTGGACCGACGCGCCGGGCTCGAGGGCCTGGTCGGTGGCCTGGGGGGCATCGGCGTGGCGGGTACCGCCATGGGCGTGATGGCGCTCGCCGGTGCGCTGGAATGGTCGGGCGATGCGACCCCGTGGTCGTTCGGCGCCTGGGCGGCCGAGGGGTTCCGGTCCCTCGTCTGGCTCGGCGCTCCCGCGGCGTCGGAAGAAGTCCTGCTCCGCGGCTACCTGCTGGCCGTGTCGGCGCGAGTCCTCGGCGCCGCCGCGGCGCTCTGGATCACCGCGGTGGTTTTCGGGTTGCTGCACGGTGCCAATCCGGAGGTAGGGCCGGTTGGATTGGCCGGCGTGACGGCGGCGGGGCTCGCGCTCGGCGCCCTGGTCCTCAAGACCGGGTCGCTGTGGCCGGCGATCGGGGCGCACTGGGGATGGAACTGGGCGTTGGCGTTCCTGGGAGACGTCCCGGTCAGCGGGCTCGACGTCGCCGACGCCCCGGGATTCGACGGGGTCGCGCGCGGGGCCGACTGGCTGAGCGGCGGCGCCTTCGGAGTCGAGGCCAGTGTGATCGCGGTCGCGGCGCTCGCGGCGGCCGCGGTGTGGGTGTGGCGTCGGGAACCCTCGCGGGTAGAGGGGCGTTCGGCGCCGTTGTGGATACACGAGACGACCTGAACACGATTCGAGGTACGGATGCGACGAGTAACGGTGATCGGTGGTGGGACCATGGGGAACGGGATCGCGCACGTCTGCGCCCAGGGCGGACTGGACGTCACGCTCGTGGACGTGGACCCGGCCGCGCTGGAGCGTGCCCGGGCGACGATCCGCAAGAACCTCGAGCGCCAGGTCCGGAAGGGGCTCGTGTCCGAGGACGCGGTCGAGGAGATCCTCGCCCGGGTCTCCGCGGCGCAGGACCCGGCCGAGGGGGCTGCCACCGCGGATCTCGTGGTCGAGGCGGTCCCCGAGAAGGCCGAGCTCAAGTACGCCCTCTTCCGCACGCTCGACGCCGCGGCGCCCGAGGGATGCATTCTCGCGTCCAACACCTCGTCGATCTCGATCACGGAGATCGCCGCGAGGACGAGCCGACCGGAGCGGGTGATCGGCATGCACTTCATGAACCCCGTTCCGGTCATGAAGCTCGTGGAGGTCATCCGTGGCCTCGCCACGAGCGACGAGACCACCGAGGCCGTGATGGCGCTGTCGCGCGACCTCGGAAAGACGCCGGTCGAGGTCAACGACTTCCCCGGCTTCGTCTCGAATCGGGTGCTGATGCCCATGATCAACGAGGCCGTCTTCGCGCTGATGGAGGGGGTGGCGACCCCCGAGGCGATCGATACGGTCATGAAGCTCGGCATGAACCACCCGATGGGGCCGCTGGCACTCGCCGACCTGATCGGACTCGATACCTGCCTGAACATCCTCGAAGTGCTCCACCGCGAGTTGGGTGACGACCGCTACCGGCCGTGCCCCCTCCTCCGCAAGTACGTCGCCGCAGGGTGGCTCGGCCGGAAGTCCGGCCGGGGTTTCCATCCCTACGACGCCTGATTCCCCCGGTCCCCTCCGACATGCTGACCGCCGAACAGAACGAAATTCGTGATCTCGCCCGGGCCTTCGCCCAGGGCGAGAT
>JAHHMJ010000489.1 GCA_018678395.1 Gemmatimonadota bacterium
GGATTCCCCCACCCGCCTGCGCGGTCTCCTCGTACGAGCGTCCCCGAAGGCGCGCGACGAACTCGTCCGCGCGGTCGCCCCCGAAGACCGCGTGCGTGTGGCAGTCGATGAGCCCGGGGGTGATCCAGCGGCCGGGCACGCTCCGGACCTCGTCGGCGATCTCCTCGGGGGGCGCGGGCAGGTCGACCAGGCCGCCCACCCACACGATCTGCCCATTCCGTACGCCGAGCGCCGCGTCCCTCAGCGCGCCCCACGGGCCGGGTCGCCCCGGATCGAAGGTGGCCAGGTGGCCGCCGATCCAGACGGTGTCCCAACGAAGGTCGTCCATGATGGGAAGATCGACTGCGCACTGCCCCGGGCCAACCTGCGGGCGGTAGCCGGGCGACCAGCCGGCGGGATAGATTGCGCTGCCTCGGTTCTTCCTCGATCCTGTCCCACATGACGCCGATTCAACCCACCCCGCAGGATCACTGGCCGGAGCGCGACCGCCGCGCACGCGATCGTCGACGCCTCACCGACCGGCGTGAAGGTGTGGGACGCCGCCATCGGATTCGACGGCAGCGGGCGCATCGGGTTCCGGTCGAGCGCCGCAGTGGACGGGATCGGCGGGCCGGACCCGCCCGCCGATCGGGCGATGAGCGTCGAGCCGCCCACGACCGCCGGCGGCCCGGAGGACCGCGGCGGCTCTGAGACAGTGGGCTCTAGGCCGTCGTCCCCGGGTTCTTTGCGTAGACGAGCACCATCCCCACGTTGTCCATGGTGAAGGTGTCTCCCTCGATCGTCCCCGTCGTGACGCCGGCGCCCTCCCACCTCATGGTCAGCGTGACGCCGTCCCGCGTGTAGGCGGCGTCCACCGCACGTGTGATCCGTTCGCCGCTCGGGGCCTCGAAGACCGTTCGGCTCGAGCAGGTGCCGTCGGCCCGGATCACGAACGACCCCTCGAGCACGCTCAGCGTGACCCCCTGGTTGTTGGTGATGGATCCGGGGATCGACACGCCGTTGATGGTGATCGCGGTGTAGGAGCCGACGATCGACGCGCCGGCCTCGGGGACCGCCGGCGCTTGCGATTCGGGCTGGGGCGCGGCGCAGGCCGAGAGGGCGCCCAACACGACGAGGGCGGCCCCCAGAGCCCGCTTCGGGTCGGCGCTCACCACCCATTTCGTGGGGACGGTTCGTTCGCACATCGTCTTCTCCCGGTTCAATTCACGACCAGGGTCGCCGTCTCGCCGTGCGTGAGCCCCTCCCATTCACCGGTGACCTGGAGGTCATAGGTGACGGGGTTCGGTTCACTGGGACCCGTGCCGTCGTCTCCGCACGCCACCGTGCCGAGTGCGACGGCTCCCACGAGTGCGGCGGCCACGGCCGGGAGCCGACGCCGTCGCTTCGCGGGCAGGAGGGCCAGGCCGAGGCCTGCGGCCAGCACGAGAGTCCATCCCCACCATCCGCTCACCGCGGCCCGCAGTGTGGACGGCGTCACGATCGTCATCGTGGTCGTGGCCGATTGGTCTCCGGGGATCAGCTCGGGTTCGGCGAAGGTGCACATCGAACCGGCCGGACCGCCCGAGCAGTCCAGTTCGATGGCGTCGGTGAATGGCCCGCCGACCGTCGAGACCGTCACCTGGTAGGTCGCCGTGCCACCGGCCTGGATGGTCTGGCGGGCGGGCGAGATCGCGATGGTGAAGTCGGCCAGCGCAACGCAGGCACCGAACTCGGAGGTGTTCCCCGCCCCGTCGGTCGCCGTCGCGCTCAGGTGCGTCGTGGCCGCCACGGGGATGGCGATGCTGGCGTCGCCATCGGCCGCGCTGGTGATCTGCACGGTCCCGAGGGGAACCGCTCCCTCACCGTAGCCCGAGGCGTCACACTGGTCGTTGCCGAAGAACTCGAAGGTGTACGGCTCGTTGGCGAGGCCGTCGAACATCAACGCCTTCGCCATGACGCCGCCGCCGCCGTCCGCAACGCCCATGACCACGGGGTGGTTCAGGCGTCCGTTGGGCCCCGTGTCCACGTCGCCGGAGTCGTTGTCGTTGACCCCGTCCGGGTGGATGTCGATTCCCAATTGCCCATTGCCGTGGATGGCGTTGCCGATGATCTGGTTGCCGACGCTTCCCGCATCGTCGATCCGGATCCCCTCGGAACCGTTGTGGGCGATGGTATTCCCCAACGCCGCATCCGGACCGCCGATGACGTTGTCGTACGCATCCCCGTACAGGTGGATGCCCATGGCCGCGTTGCCCAACGCGCC
This sequence comes from Gemmatimonadota bacterium, assembly GCA_018678395.1. Classification (GTDB taxonomy): domain Bacteria; phylum Gemmatimonadota; class Gemmatimonadetes; order Longimicrobiales; family Gaopeijiaceae; genus Gaopeijia. The sequence goes on from JAHHMJ010000489.1 coordinate 2,243, forward strand.
ATCGGACACGTTCACACCGATACGATTGCCCAGGATCGAGGTCCCGGTGGCCCCGGCCCCGATCTGGACGCCGACCGTGTTGCCGGAAATGACGTTGCCGGCACCTCCCGCCCCTCCGATGCGGGTGTCCACCGCGCCGTTCACCCAGATCCCGATGCTATTGCCGACTGCGGCGATGCCGGCGGCGTCGGTCCCGACCAGGTTCCCCTCGATGAGGGTCGCCGTCCGCCCCGCGGCGATGTCGATCCCCATGTTGGCGTTTCCCGAGATCAGATTGCCCTCACCGGCGGCGGAGCCACCGATCTGGGTCTCGGGGGCGAAGAGCAGCACACCCGTGTCGTTCGAGAGGGCTGCATCACCTGAGATGTTCGTACCGATGTAGTTGCCCTGGATGACGTTCCCCGTCGAGGGATCCCCGACGATCATGATGCCGGCCCCCGTGTGACCGGAAATGACGTTCCGGGCTCCTTGACCCGCCGAGCCGATGAAGTTGTCGGGCGTGTCCTGTATGAACACACCCCCCTCTGCGTTGCCGAGAGCGGCGGCTCCGTCCGCGGTCAGGCCGATGAGATTGCCTTCGAGCAGGTTGTCGGTGCCGCCCCAGAGGTGGACTCCCCAGGCGCCATTTCCAGACGTGAGGTTCCCCTCGTGCGTGCCCGGACCACCGATCCACGTTCTCGTGGCCCCGTCCACGTAGATCCCGTCGGCGGCGTTGGGCAGCGCCTGATCGCCGTTCAGGGTGACCCCGACCCAGTTGCCCTGGACCACGTTCGCGTCGGACAGGCTCCCCAGGATGAGGATGCCCGAGCCCCCGTTGCCCGAGACCAGATTGCCGGCGCCCTGTTGGGGCCCACCCACCAGGGTCCCGGAGGCGTCGATCACGAAGATGCCGGCCTGCCCGTTTGCAACCGCGCTCTGCCCGGAGGCATCGGTGCCGACCCAGTTGCCCTGCACCAGGTTGTTGGTCGCGAGGGCGCCGTTCACGGTCACCCCCTCCCGCAGATTGCCGGAGACCAGGTTTCCGGTGCCGGAAGCGAAGCCGCCCACAGTGTTGCTGGGTCCGTAGACCACTACGCCGAGGTCGTTGGGAACCGCGGAAGTGCCGGCTGCGTCCGTCCCGATGTAGTTGCCGATCACATGGTTCATCGTCGCGCCCGCGTCCCACAGCGTGACGCCCTCCCGGTTGCCCGAGATGACGTTCCGATCGCCAGGCGTGGTCCCACCGATGACGTTGTTCGGAACGTTCAGGACGAATACACCGACGTCGTTGGGCAGGGCCTGATCCCCGAGCGCCCGTAGACCGATCAGGTTTCCGGCCACGACGTTCCGCTGCGCGTCGGAGGCGCCGATGGTCACGCCGTTTCCGTCGTTTCCGGCGATGACGTTGCCCTGCCCCGGAGCGCTACCACCAACCCAGTTGTCGGGTGCGAGCAGGAGGACGCCGATTCCGTTGGGGATCGCCGACGTCCCCGTGACGTCGGTGCCGATGTAGTTCCCCGTGATCTGGTTGTAGGTCGCGAGGACGCCGACGATCGTCACACCTTCGGTGTTGCCCGAGATGATGTTCCGCTCGGCCGGGGTCGAGCCCCCGATGCGATGATCGGAAGATCCCTCGATGACCACGCCCGCCTGACCGTTTCCCCGACCGACGGTCCCGGTGACGTCGGTACCGATGAAGCAGCCCTCCACCACCGTGCGGGTGGCCTGGGTGCCCAGGTAGAGCCCGGCGAAGGCGAATCGGTTCACCGCGAGGCCGCGGATGACGTTGTCCGGGCCGGCCACGTTCAAGCCGTGGACGGCGCCAGCCAGCGAGCCGTCGAGCTCGATCAGCGGCGTCCCGAGATACCCGGGCTCCGTCGTACCGTCGATCGTCAACGGGCCAACCACGTCGGGCAGCAGGCCCAGAGGCCGGATCGTATGCGGCCCCGGCCCGGCGATGTCGAAGGCGACGACCCCGTCGACGACGGCGTTCGCCTCCTGAATCGCCTCACGGAGACTGCAATGGACGACGGTACATGCGCCGTCGTCCGCGTCACTGGTGGTGTTGACGGTGAACGTCTGCGCGGGTGCGCCGGACGCCAGCAGCGCGAGGAGGACCGTCGGGAGGGGGGCGGCGCGCAACCAGTCGTTCAGCACCCCGGCCGTCGTGCGGCCGAACATGGTGCCTCCCGGACTGAAGCGGGATGCCGTCGCAGAAACGATCTGGACGGCTACGCTGACTACACGAATCTAGCGTCGGCGGGTGCGGCCGCGTAGCCGATACACGGTTGTCGACCGGGTCCCGGCGAGGCTATCCTCGCGCCTCCACCGCTCGACCTCCTTCACACGAAGACGGCCGCCCATGAGTCTCCGCATCATCTGGATCCCCTGGACCGAGGCCGAGGCCGGCGAGTTCATCGAGCGGTCGGACCAGTGGAACGAGGTCTCGCAGAAGACCTTCCACATCATCACCTACGCTCCGGGTACCACGCACGACGTGCTGGATGGTCTCAAGGATGGGTCCATCTACATGCGGGGACACGGCATGCCGGGGAATCCATCGGTCACGACCCGAGGAAAGGCGCTGCACATCCACCATTCCATCGAACGCCTGATCGAGATGGGCCTGGACGTTCAGTTCGCCGGGAAGATCAAGTTCTACAGCTGCTACAGCGCAGTGGACAGCGTACAGAAGATGCGGGACGAGTACGTACAGGTCCCCAAGCTGAAGCTCGGGCCCCTCGAGTTCGGCTCGAAGTTCGCGACTCGCACCGTCGACAAGGGCATCTTCGAGGGGTCGAGGGACTGCCTCGCCAAGCGGGGGGCCGCCTACTTCCGGGGCAAGGGCTTCACCCGCTGTGTCTTTCAGGGGTACCCCGGACCCCTGTCCGGGAAGATGGAACTCAAGACGGACGAAGAGCTGGCGACGGGCCACTACCGCAAGCACTGCCTCCAGATCGATTTCAACCAGGGGGCCCCGGTGAGTCGAAGCGGGATCGAGAGCGTGGGTCGGCGCGCCAGCAAGGATCGGGTGAACTTCTAGGGGGCCCACGACCCCAGGGGACGCGTCCTGCGCGCCACTTGCGCTCGCCTTGCCGGCGAGAGCACTAGTTCAGAGGACCGTTCTCGGGCCCGGTAGTCGCCCATCCAGGCAGTGGAGGTGCGCAGTGATCGATTCGGCCGCAGCACGACAGGCACTCCTGGTGGCCGTCGTCTTCCTGTCGGCTCCGGCCTCGGCCTGCTCTCAGGTCGACTCCGTGCCGGTGGACCCGGACACCGAGTCGGAACTGGAAGCGCTGGGTTCGACCCACGTCGTGGATTGGGACTTCCCCGCCGGGACGACGTGGCGCGACATGGGCTCGGGGTACGAAGACGGCGGAAACGCGGGAGGCGCAGGAGAGTCGCGCGTGGTCGATCTGACGGAGCCGGGTCCCTGGGGCGGGACGAAGGCTCTGGAGAATCACTTCGGGGTGATCCCGACGGCCGCGCAGCCGCAGGTCGGAACCGTCTGGTGGCTGCCGGAACCGGAGCGCGAGATCTGGTACGAGACGTGGGTGCGCTTCGGGCCGAACTGGGAGATCGGTGAGGTGGCCGAGGGCATCGTCCACGACCACAAGGTCCACTTCATGTACACCCAGGCGCCCGGTGGATCGAGGTACTCGAACCGGTGGGAATGGAAGGTGGGGATCTGGGGTGACGCCATGAGCGCAGCCGCACACGACCACGGGACGGTCGGCTACTACACCCTCCTCCCCTACGACGACCCCGGCTCTCTGAGCGCCACGGCGACCGCGTGGGACGGCGAGTGGCATCGGGTCCGCGCGCACTACCGGATCGGGGACGGCTCCGGAAACGGGGTCATGCGGTTGTGGTGGGACGACCGGCTCGTGGTCAACTACACGGGACCCCGAGACCTCTCGGACACTCCGGACCGACGCTTCTCCGGAATGCTGTTCGGCGGCAACCGGAACCAGGGCACGGCGCAGCCCATGAGCTTCTACTTCGGGCCGCTCACGCTGTGGACCGGTGAGGCGCCGGCGTGGGATGCGCAACCGGGGGCGTAGCTATCTTTCGTTGACGTCTCCGACGGTGGAGACG
>JAHHMJ010000286.1 GCA_018678395.1 Gemmatimonadota bacterium
CCCGTGGAGAGGGGCGCTGGGCTTGGGAAGCTCCGACCACTTCGGGCATCGTCCCCCTACGGATCGTCCGGGACGGCTCAGTGGTCGAGTTGGTAGCGTTCGTCCTCCACCCGCGCCCCCGTGGCCGCCTCGCGACCCTCGGCAGCTACCGCATCGGCGAGTACAGAGAGACACCGCTTCGGGGCCGTCCGGAGTACCTTCCGCCCGAGGGCTTCATCGAGGTCCACGCTGTCGACGAGGACATCCGGGTCTCGCCCCACGTGACGCTCGGCGAAATCCTGTGCAAGCAGCCGGGCGACCCCCGCTTCGCGACATTCACACCCGACCTGCTCGAGAAGCTCGAGTGGGTTCTGGAAGAGATGAATGCGAGTGGGTATTCCGTGGGCGCCCTCACCGTCATGTCCGGGTTCCGCACCCCGTGGTACAACCGCTCGATCGGCAACACCACCGACTACTCGCGCCATCTCTGGGGCGACGCGGCCGACGTTTTCGTCGACCGCGACGGCAACGGCGCGATGGACGATCTGAACGGGGACGGTCGCGTGAACGTCGCGGACGCCCGCGTTCTCGTCGACGTAGTGGAACGCGCCCGCGACCGGGCGGGGTCGGGATTCAAGGCGGGCGGTCTGAGCGCCTACCGGCCCAATGCCGTACGCGGCCCGTTCGTCCACGTGGACGCCCGAGGTGAGCCCGCCCGCTGGTAGCACCAAACGAAGGGCGGGCGGCGGCCGAAGCCACCGTCCGCCCTCGTTCCATCCGGCCGCTCCCGCGTCGGCAGTGCCGATCGCGGCCGCTGCGACGCGCCCCGTCAGACCGGCGGGTTCAGGTCCTTCAGGGTCACCCGGAAGACGAGTACCGAGTGGGGCGGGATACCGGTCGTTCCACCCGCGCCGTAGGCCAGCGACGACGGGATCACGATCAGCCGGGTCTCACCGATGAGCATCCCGAGCAAGCCGAGTCGAAAGCCGTCGATCACGGAGTTGGGCGTGAGCGCGAACGACACGTCGGTGCCCGAGTCCTTCTCGTCGCCGTCGGGCAGCCAGAGGGTGTAGTCCACGACGACCACGTCGCCCTCGACGACGGGAACACCCTGACCGGTGGTGAGCGTCTGGATGTAGACCCCCGAGTCGAGCTCGGTCATGGCCTCGAGATCGACCCCGAGTGACGGGTTGAAGCTCACGTCGCCGGGATTCTGGGGTCCGGTGACGTCGTCGTCGCAGGCTGCGAGTCCCGCGACGAGGGCGAGGACGAGAGCGAACGGGCGGCGGGCGTGGCGCATGGGCTGACTTCGGGGCTCGAGGGTCGAAATGGCTCGTCGCGGCCGATCGGCGGCGACCTCGGTCTGTTACGCCGTCGAGCCGCGGGGGTTTCTCCCGGGTCGTCGATCGGAGCCGGTCGGCTCCTCTCAGTTCGCGTCCAGGAGCTGGATCTCGAACACGAGGATCGCATTCGGTGGCACCTGGGGAGATCGCCCGCGGACCCCGTAGCCGAGCCCCGGGCGAATCACGAGTCGACGCCGGCCTCCCACCTTCATCCCGACGATCCCCTGATTCCAGCCACGAATGACCTCGTCGCTGCCCAACTCGAACACGTAGGGCTCCCCGCCGAGCGTCGAGTCGACGAGCGTGCCGTCGGGCAACCAGCCGACGAAATGGATGCGAACGCGATCGCCACGCATCGCGTTCTTCCCGACTCCCTGAGCAATCTCCTCGATGTACAGCCCTGAACTGGTCTTCTCCATGAGGGCCAGATCCACCCCCGTATCCGGGGCGTACACGGTCGTTGCGGGATCCGGCGCCGGCCCGGCCGACGAAGCGCAGCCACCCAGCGCGACCAGGGGGGTGGCGAACAGCGCGACGAACACCGCCACCCGGGTGCCGCGGCCGCCGGTCTTCGAGATCCCGCTCGGCATCAGGAGCCCTCCCCCGCCCCGCGGCGATAGACGACGCGTCCGTCCACGATCGTCAGGTCGACCCGCACGTCCTTGAGCTCTTCGGGCGCCACCTCGAAGGGGTCGGCCTCGAGCACCGCGATGTCGGCGAGGAATCCCTCTGCGATCCGGCCCTTGCGGTCCTCCTCGCCGGCGACCCAGGCGTTGTTGACCGTGTAGGCACGCAAGGCGGTTTCGACGTCGATGCGCTCTTCGGGAAACCAGCCGCCCGCGGGCTCGCCGTCCAGGGTCTCGCGGGTCACCGCCGCGTACATCCCCTGGAGCGGATTCACGGTGTACCAGGCGGCGTTCGTCCCGGGCCAGTCGCTGCCGAACGACAGCAGCACGCCCGCTTCGTGGAGCGTACGGAAGGCGTAGGCCCAGCGGCCGCGCTCGCCGAAGCGTTCCTCCATCCAGCGCATGTCGTCGATCGTGTGGTACGGCTGCATCTCGGCGATCAGCCCCAGTTCGGCCTGACGCTGCGCCGTTTCCGGTCCGCGAATGACCTGGTTGTGAATGATCGCGAAGCGCCGGCCCTCTCGCGGCCCGTTGACCTCCATGACGCGCTCGAAGATGTCCATGATGGAGTCGATCGCCTCGTCGCCGATCGCATGGACCCGAGGATTGAACCCGGCCGAGTCGGCACCGAAGACCAGGGCTTCCATGTTGCCGGCCGGCTCCATCCCCGATCCGTCGGCGGTCACGTACCCGGTGTTGCTGTCGTCCCGCCAGTAGCCTCGCACGCCCGTGGTCAGGTAGGGCTCGTAGAACCGCGCCTGCGACGAGCCCATGATCCCGTCCACGAAGCCCTTCAGCCCCTGGTAGCGGATCCAGTCGTCGCCGAAGCCCTCGGTGATGCCGGCGTCGCGCATCTCGTCCCAGGTATCGAGCACCATGCGCATGTTCACGCGCGCCGTGAGATCGCCGGCTTCGCGCAGGCGCTCGTACACCTCGACCTGGCTGGGTGGCGTGATGTCGAAGAACGTGGTGATGCCGAACTGGGCGAGGTCGGCCAGCGCCGCCCGGCCTTCGGCGAGGCGCTGATCTACGGTCTTCGGAGGAATCGCCGAGCGGATGCGAGCGGCCGCGGTCCCGTCGAGCCGTCCCGTCGGCTCGCCCGCTTCGCACTCGACCCCCTCCCAGCTGCAGTCCGCGCCCGCCGCCGCGAGCGCGGCGCCGTTGGCGAGGTAGCGCGTACGGTTCCAGTTCCACAGCAGCGCCGGGTTGTCGGCCGAGACCCCGTCGATCACCGACCGATCCGGATCGAACGGCGCGCGGGCGTCCGGGGCGGGCTCGCCGTCCGCGCCCGTGGAGTTCATCGCCCACTGCTCGTAGGCGCCCCACATGCCGCCCACCATCCACGCGCCCTCGGGCAGCCGCTCGGCCGTGGCCGCCACCTCGTCGCGGAGCCCCACCCCATCGGCCACCTCGAGCAGGTTGACGCCGAGCAGCAGCTCGCCGGCCCGGTTGAAGTGCGTGTGGTTGTCGATGAAGCCGGGTGTCACGAAACGACCCTCCAGCTGGATCACTTCGGTGTCGATGCCGATCCAACCGGCGACCTCGGACTGTGACCCCACCGACACGATACGGCCGTCGGAGACCGCGACGGCCTCGGCGGTCGGACGGGCGTCGTCTCCGGTCCAGACGCTGCCGCCCAGCAGGACCAGGTCGGCGCCTCCCCCCGGGCGGGATTCGGTGGGGGTGCACGCGGTCATGGCCGTGAGGCCGAACGCGAGGACGGCGGCGAGAGCGCCCTGCAGGGGGCGAGCGGTGCGGATCATGCGGGACCTCCGGGAGCAACGTGGCGTCGCCACGCTACCGATAGAGGCGCGGGTCAGGCAACGGGCCCGGTGAGATCAACGCCCGCCGGTCACCGGCCCGACCCCGTCGCGGACCCGGTCGAGTCGGCCCTCGAAGCCCCCGGGGGCGCGTTCAGCGGCAGGTCGCGTCCGTGTACCGCAGCAGATCGCCCTCGATCGAGATCCGCTGAGGTCCCACGTCCCGACGCGCCATGTCCATGCGCTCGACTCGAAAGCGCTCGGACCCCTCGACCAGCACGGCGTCGGCTCCGCGTCGCGCGCCAGCCCGTCCCAGGGCGCTGCGGCGGACGCGGTCCATGTCCCGCTCGACGATGACTTCCTCGCGAACCAGTCCCATCACCTCGTAGGCACAGGGGACCTCGTCGGTGCTGAAGAAGACCGGTACGGGCGGCGGCTCCGGCTCGCCGCTCGACGCGCATCCGCCGACCGCCAGGGCAAGGGTGAACCATGCGATCGGAACCACGATCCGTCGCGATGGCGCGCGCGAGAGGGTATACATGGCGACCTCCAGGAGGGTGGTGGTTGGCCACTCTAGGCCAGGAGCGGCGCCCGGCGCAACGCCGGCCGCGTCACGGGCGAACGCGCCCGGGCGAACGCGTCCGAACGAACGCAACCCCACCGGCGAGGGTACATCGAGGAAACCGGGCGCCCCGGTCGGGCCCCGAGCGTGGTCCCGGTCTTGCTACAGTCGGGTTCGGGAGCGCACTGCTCCGTCAACCCGCCCCGAGTCCCATCCAACCGCACGAACCCGATCGATGACTCCTTTCGTCCGACTCCTCCGCATTCCATTCGCCCTGGCCCTTCTCTCGTTCGCAGCGACGGCGTGCGACAGCGGCGGGGGCGTGATCGGTCCGGACAACGAACTCGAAGTGACCAACGCGGTGGACCAGTTCGAGTTCCAGGTCAGTGACCTGGACCGGGTCACGGAGACGCTCCGCTACGAGTGGACCAATACCGGAACCGCGGCCACGGTCGACGTGAGCGAGGCCATCACCAGGGGTTCGGCGTTCCTGACGATTCTGGACGCGAACGGCGATCCGATGTACGAGGCCGACATCGGCGACGACAGCGACGGCTCGACCCCGACGGGCGTGGCGGGAACGTGGACGATCGAGATCACGCTGTTCGATGCCTCCGGGACCTTCAACTTCCGGGTTCAGAAGTCGACTTGAGCAGGACTCGGGGCTAGGTTCGCCACCCCCGGCGCAACCCCGAGAAGAAGGCCCGATCGATGACCCGAGCACCGCTCTTCCCGCTGGCCGCCGCCGCCCTCGCAGCGGTCGCGATCGCGGGCCCGACGGCGGCCCAGGCGTTCGACGTCGTCGAAACGACCATCGTCGAGGCCCACGACGCCATGGACGACGGCTCGCTGACCTGCCGCGGCCTGGTCGAGAGCTATCTGGCTCGCATCGCTGCGTACGACGAGGCAGGCCCCCGCCTCAATGCGATCCAGACGGTCAACCCGAGGGCGCTCGAGCTGGCCGACTCGCTCGACGAGGTGTGGACGTCGGGCGGGCCCCGGGGCGCGCTCCACTGCGTCCCCGTGCTCCTGAAGGATCAGGTCGAGACGGCCGACATGCCCACGACCTACGGCTCGGTTCTCTTCGCCGACTTCGTGTCCCACCGGGACGCGACCCTGGTGCGGCGGTTGAAGGAGGCCGGCGCGCTCATCCTCGCCAAGACGAACATGGGTGAGTTCGC
>JAHHMJ010000047.1 GCA_018678395.1 Gemmatimonadota bacterium
GGGGCGCACCCAGCGCCCCGGGCCGTTTCGCTCGCTCGGGCGGGCGCTCCGTCCGATGATGCCTCGCCACCGGGCCTCGACGCCCGTCACCCGACGCCCGTCACCCGACGAGCGTCTAGCGACCGAGGACGAGCGCTCTCAAGGCGTCGAGCAGGGGCGCCGACGAGGCCGCCAGGACCGAGCCGCCCTCCAGCGTCACCTCGCCACCTCCCAAACGCTCCACCACGCCGCCGGCTTCGGTGATGAGGAGGATGCCCGCCGCGAAGTCCCATGGGTTGAGGCGGTACTCCCAGAAGGCGTCGAAGCGGCCGTCGGCCACGTAGGCCAGGTCGATCGCCGCCGCTCCCGCGCGCCGAACGCCGGCGGCCTCGCGCAGCACGCGGCCCAGGCCCTCGAGGAAGACCGGGAGGTCGCTCGGATCCTTGAACGGAAAGCCCGTTCCGATCAAGGCGCGCTCCATCTCCGCGGTCTCGCCCACTCGTATGGGTCGATCCCCCTGCCAGGCGCCCCCGCCGAGCCGCGCCCACCACCGCTCACCAGAGGGTCCGGAGACCACGGCTCCCGCCACGGGTCTGCCCTCCACGGCCACGGCGACCGAGGCTGCATGCGCGGGATGGCCATGAAGGAAATTCGTGGTCCCGTCGAGGGGGTCGACGACCCAGATCGGGGTCTCGTCGGTCGGGAGCGCCGGGGGAGCATCGTCCTCCTCGGCCAGGATCAGGTGGTCCGGGTGTCGGGACCGGATCAACTCGATCACGACCCGCTGCGCCTCCTCGTCGACCTCCGAGACGAAGTCCGCTCGTCCCTTCAAGCGCCCATCGGTGGCTCCGACTCGATGCGCTCGCTCGACGTGCACGCGGGCCGCGGCGTCGGCCGCGTCCAGCGCGGTTCGGAGCCAGAGATCGAGGGTGGCGTCCGACGGCATCGTGGCTCTCCGGAAGAGGGGTGTTCGGCCCGTGCGACCTCGCTAAGTTACCGGTCTGCGCACAAATGCGAAGATATCTCTCGGTCACGGATTGCGACGGATGACGGACGAGCCGACAGCGAAGCGGCGACGGATCTTCAGCGGGATGCAGCCTTCGGGCGAGGCACACCTCGGCAACTTCCTGGGCGCGCTGAAACCCTGGGTCGAGCTCCAGGAACAGCACGACTGCATCTGGTGCATCGTCGACGACCACGCGATCACCTCCGGGAGCGACCCGAAGGAGCTGCCGCGTCGCACCTTCGATCTGGCGGTGAGCTATCTGGCGGTCGGGCTGGATCCGGAGAAGGCCATCCTGTTCGTCCAGTCCGATGTCGCCGAACACACCGAGCTTGCGTGGCTCTTCAACGCCGTGACGCCCGTGGGCGACCTCGAGCGTATGACGCAGTACAAGGACAAGTCTCAGCAGTTCGAGTCCGTACCGGCGGGGATTCTCAACTATCCGATTCTCCAGGCCGCCGACATCCTGCTCTATCGTGCCGATGCGGTGCCGGTGGGAGAGGACCAGAGGCAGCATCTCGAGTTGACGCGCGACATCGCGCGCAAATGGAACGCGGCCTACGGCGACTATTTCCCCGAGCCGGAAGGGCTCATCGGCACGGTGGGGCGCATTGTCGGCCTCGACGGCAACGCGAAGATGAGCAAATCGCTCGGCAACACCGTCGGCATCCTGGCCGATCCCGACGAGATCTGGGGGCGGGTGCGGACCGCGGTCACCGATCCGCAGCGGGTGAAGCGGAACGACCCCGGTCGACCCGAGGTGTGCAACGTGTACACGCTGCATGGCCACCTCACCGACCCGCTCCGGGTCGAGGAGATCGCCGACCAGTGCCGCACCGCCGAGATCGGCTGTGTCGACTGCAAGCGCATCCTCGCCGAGAGCATCTCCGAGACCTTCGCACCGATGCGGGAGCGCGCGGAGCATTTCCGCCGCCGGCCCGACGAGGTGCGCGACGTTCTCGACCACGGCGCGGAGCGTGCCCGGGCAATCGCCCGCGAGACCATCGGCGAGGTGCGGGAGCGCATGGGACTCGACTGGAGGTCGGCGGTCCCGTCGGGCTGAGTTCGCCGGTCAGTCCCCTGCCGTGGCCCCGTTGGCGCGCAGCAGTGTGCCCGCCGTCGCGAGCAGCCCCGTGATGGCCAGGAACGCCCCCAGCGCCAGGCCCGGGATCGAGATGAACCCGAACAGCAGGACGTAGCGGGCCGTGCAGGGCGCTCCGGCATCGCACGACACGACGTCGAGTGCCGGCTGGAACTGCAGGATCACGTGGTAGAGCGCGATCCCCGCCCCGATGAGCGCGAGCGGCAGTCCGATCTTCCAGGCTCCGGCGTCTCTCGAGAACCAGCCGACGGCGCCGACGACGACCAGCGGGTACATCGCGATCCGCTGGTACCAGCACAGCACGCACGGGGTGAAGCCGATCACCTCGGAGAGGTAGAGGCTGCCCGCCATGGCGACCAATGCCACCCCGCCTGCCCAACCGACCAGTTCTCGACTCTGCCCGGCGAACAGACGCCCGAGGGCGCCGCGACCCGCTGGAGTCAGGTGGGCGAGGAGCAGCGCCACGCCTCCAACGGCGCCGACGATCGCGAGGATGCCCAGGGTCTGCATCAGGACGGGGTAGAAGCTCATGGCAAGAAGGTAACGTGCCGACGCTGAAACGAGATGGGCTGTCCTCCTCCAAGCGCGTTTCCCTACTCCCGGTGGGCCCGATGGTCGAGATCTTCAAGGCGGCGGTGCAGCGTGGTGCCAGTGACATCCACTTCAAGTCGGGCGACGTGGTCCGCGCCCGGATCCACGGTGCCCTGGTGCCCCTCACGCAGCAGCGGCTGAACGGCGAGCAGGTCAAGCAGCTCGCCATGAAGCTGATGCCGCACGACGAGGACCGCGCGCGCATCGATCATATTCTGGACTACGACTGCTCGTGGGGCCTCCCGGGGCTCGGTCGCTTCCGCGTGAACATCCTCCGGCAGCGCAGCAGCTTCATGATCGTGATGCGTGTCATCCCGATCGAGATCCCGAACTTCGAAGACCTCCGCCTGCCACCCGTACTCCGGGAGATCGCCGACTACGAGCGGGGCCTCATTCTGGTGACGGGCGTCACGGGCTCCGGTAAGAGCTCGACGATGGCCGCGATGATCAACCACATCAACGCGACCAAGCCCATGCACATCGTCACGCTCGAGAACCCGGTCGAGTTCCTCCACCGGGACCAGCGCAGTTCGATCACCCAGCGAGATATCGGGACCGACACCGAGACCTTCATGATGGGTCTGCGGGCGTCGCTGCGGCAGGACCCCGACGTGATCCTGATCGGTGAAATGCGCGACAAGGAGACCGTCGACACCGCGCTCAAGGCCGCCGAGACCGGTCACCTGGTCATCTCCACGGTCCACACGAAGAACGCCGTCCAGACGCTCTCCCGGCTGATCGCGGTATTCGATCCGAACGAGCAGGAGATGATCCGGATCCGGCTCGCGGAGTCGATGCAGGCCGTCATCTCCCAGCGGCTCGTTCCCACGAAAGACGGGATGGGCCGGGTGCCCGCTTGCGAAATCATGCGCGTCACAGGCACAATCCGCGACTGCATCCGCGATCAGGATCGTCTCGACGAAATCTTCGATCTGATCGAGGAAGGCCGATCGCAGTACGGATCGCAGAGCTTCGACCAGCATTTGATGGACCTGGTCAAGAGTGACCAGGTGGACTTCAAGGTGGCGAAGGCGGCGGCGAACAACCCGACCGACTTCGACTTGAAGATGAACACCTTCGGGGGGCGGGATACGGGCTCGGGGGTGATGGCGGAGGCCGAGACCGCGCCGGGTTCGCCCAGTCAGGACCTGGCCGGTGAGTTAACGGAATTCTACGGGAGCTGACATGCCGATCGACCTCGCGGGCGTCCACATTCCCACCACGACGCCCTTCGGGGGCAGTGGCGAGGTCGATCTGGACGCCTTCGCGGCCAACATGCGCGCGGGAATCACGAGGGGGGTGCACGGCTTCGTCGTGGGCGGCTCCACGGGAGAAGCGGTCCTGCTCGACGCGACCGAGCGGACCAATCTGTGGACCACGGCCGCCGAGGTCGCGTCCGACCAGGTCCTGATCGCCGGGACCGGAGCCGAGTCGACCCGGACCACCATCCGCATGTGCAAGTCCGCGGCGCACGCCGGTGCACACGCGGTGCTGGTCCAACCGCCGGCGTTCTACCGGGGGGCGATGACCCCGATCGCGCTCACGGCCCACTTCGGTGCCGTCGCCGATGCCTCTCCCGTTCCGGTGCTCGTGTATCAGGTGCCGCTCAAGATGAGCACGATCGAGTTCTCGACCGAATGGATCGCGGGCATCGCCGAACATCCGAACGTCGTCGGCATGAAGGACTCCCGCGGGGACCTCGATGCGCTCAGCGAGATCATCGAGGCGACGCCGGACGATTTCCGGGTGTTGGTGGGCAGCGGTGCGCTCCTTCATGCCGCTCTCGAGGCCGGAGCCGTCGGCGGGATCCTCGGGGTGGCGAACCTCGTCCCGGACCTCTGCGTCGAGATCTTCGACGCCCATCGCGAGGGTCGGGGGGACGTGGCGGCGGCGCTCCAGGCGCGGGTTGCTCCGCTGCACAACGGGATCGTCGGCGTGCGCGGAGTGCCGGGGGTGAAGGCCGCACTCGACGCGCTGGGACGCGTCGGAGGTGCGCCTCGCTCGCCGCTGCAGCCGCTGGATGGAGTCGGCCGTACCGCGGTGGTCCACCTGCTGGAAGAGGCCGGGCTGACGTCGAATTGACACCCCCTCGGGGCCCGTCTAGCTTTCCCCAAAGGATGCCTCAGCGAGAGCTCTTCCCCTGCGGAAGAGCTCTTTTCTTTTTCGGTCCGGTCGAGTGAGCGGGTGATGCCAGGAACGGGTGCGTGCACGGTCGTCGTCGGTTGCCAGTGGGGCGACGAGGGCAAGGGGAAGATCGTCGACGTCCTCTCGGAGAGGATCGATGTGGTCGCCCGCTACCAGGGGGGGGCGAACGCCGGGCACACGGTGCACGTCGGGGCGAAGGAGTTCATCCTTCATCAGATCCCGTCGGGCATCCTGCACCCCGGAACCCGCTGCCTGCTCGGGAACGGGGTGGTGCTCGACGTCGAGCAGTTCTTCGAGGAGTACGATGCCCTGGTGTCGAGGGGCATCGACGTCGCCGGTCGCGTCGGGGTGAGCCAGCGCGCGCACCTGCTGATGCCCTACCACCGCGTCCTCGATCGCGTCTCCGAGGCAGGAGCCGACGAGAAGATCGGTACCACGGGCCGGGGAATCGGACCGGCGTACGAGGACAAGGCCGGCCGTCGCGGGATCCGCGTCGCGGATCTGTCCGAGCCGGACCGCTTCCGTCGTCGCGTCGACGACGGCCTCGCTCGGGCCGTCGCTCGACTCGAGGCCGCGGGGGCGGGAGACCAGGTGCCCGAGCTGCGCGAAGCGGTCGAGCGCAGCGTGGATCTCGGCGAACGGCTGGCCGCGTTGGCGACGGAAACAGGCATCGAGATCACCCAGGCGCTCGGCGGCGGGGGTCGCGTCCTGCTCGAGGGCGCGCAGGGAACGGCGCTGGATCTCGATCACGGCACCTATCCCTTCGTGACGTCGTCGAACACGACGGCGGCAGGGGCGGCGATCGGGGTCGGAATCGGACCGACCCGCATCACCGACGTCGTGGGGGTCGTGAAGGCGTACACGACACGTGTCGGCAACGGGCCCCTTCCCACGGGCTTCGACATCGAGATGGACGAGCGGATGCGCCGCCTCGGCGGTGAGTTCGGTGCCACGACCGGGCGCCCCCGACGCTGCGGCTGGTTCGATGCCGTGCTCGCTCGGTACGCCGCGCGCGTGAACGGACTCACGGCGCTGGCGGTCACCAAGCTGGACGTTCTCGATACGTTGCCCGAGATCGGAATCGGGCTCGAGTACTGCACCCCCGAGGGGGGCTGCACGCGCGACTTCCCCGCCGACACCTACATGCTGGGTCGGGTGGAGCCTCGCATCGAGACCGTCCCGGGCTGGAATGCCGACACGACGGGCTGCCGGACGCTGGCCGACCTGCCCTCGAACGCCCGTGCGTACCTCGATCGCATTCAGGAGCTGACCGAGACGCCCATCGCCTGGGTGTCCGTGGGGACCCGGCGCGACCAGATCATCGCGGTCGCCTGACCCGCGTCGGGCGACCACGTGGAGACCCTTCAGGTGGCCTTCCCGGTCGTGTCCGGCCCCGAACGAATCCTTCCCGCCGGGTGAAGTCGGTCGGGTCCGGACCCCGAGGGCGACCTACAGCGAGCTGAGGACGTTGCCCGGAGCCAGTCTGCCGGCCGGGTCCAACTCCTTCTTCAGCGCTCGCATGAAGCGG
Source organism: Gemmatimonadota bacterium (assembly GCA_018678395.1). Lineage (GTDB taxonomy): Bacteria > Gemmatimonadota > Gemmatimonadetes > Longimicrobiales > Gaopeijiaceae > Gaopeijia. The sequence continues at coordinate 6,349 of JAHHMJ010000047.1, forward strand.
ATCTGGAGCGGGCTCATCTGAAGCGGGAGCCACCGTGCCTTGATCTTTCCGACCCCGTGCTCGGCGGCGACGGTTCCGGAGCGGGGCAGGACCGATCGCCGCAGGATCGCCTCGACGCAATCCTCGATCTGCGCGACCTCTGCCGGATTGCGCGCGACCCAGTTCAGGTGTGGATGACCGTTGCCGAGGTGACCGTAGACCACCGGCGATTCGAGGCCGCTCGCTCGGGCCGCTGCGCGGGCCTCCGCCAGCGCCGCGGGGGCGTCGGGGAAGGGGACGGCCCAATCGGTCGATATGCGTCGACCACCGCTCTGCAGGTAGGGCCCCGTGGCCTCGTGCATCGCGGCCGGGCATGCGTGACGCAATCGTCGGGCATCGCGCAGCGCCGCCTCGCCATCGAACACGGCAATGTCGTCCTCGCGGGCGCGGTGGTCCGCGGCGAGCTCCAGCCACCCTTCGAAGTCGGGCTCCTCGGCGCCGGCTTCTTCGAGGTAGACCATCGTGTCGCCCGCTTCACCCCACTTCCCCCCGCCGCGGGCGTCGCACGCGAAGCCGAAGGCCGTGGCATCGAAGTACTCCAGGCAACGAGCGGCGAGGCGCTCGGAATGGCGCGCCGCAACGATGAACTCCAGCGCGGCGACCTCGTCGGGGAAGGGAATCCCCAGGCCGACGACCGACTCGGGCAGCCGGCGCAGGTCGAGGTCGACCTCGAGAATGACTCCGAGGGTCCCCTCGCTGCCGACGAACCAGTCGACCGGGTCCTGCGCGGGCAGATAGCCGACGGTGTTCTTCTCCAGAGCGGGTCGGACCAGGTCGACCACCGAGCCGTCCGCGAGGGCCACCCGCAGTCCCCGGACGTAGTGGCGCGTCGGCCCGTAGCGGAGCGTGCGCGCGCCCGAGGCGTTGCAGGCCACCGCACCGCCCACCGTCGCCTCGTTCTCGCTGGTCGGATCCGGAGGGAAGAACAGGCCCTCCGGGGCCAGCGCCCGGTTGAGATCGCCGATGATCACCCCGGGCTCGACCCGCGCGCGCAACGCGCCCGTGTCGATGTCGATGATGCGGTCGAGGCGGGCGGTCGAAAGGAGCGTGCCCCCTTCGTCGGCCACCGACGCACCCGTGGTGCTGGTCTGTGCGCCCGCGGCCGTGACCGTCCACCCTTCGACGGCCGCCTGGCGCAGCACCTCGAGGGTTTCCCGAGTCTCCGCGGGTCGTGCGAGGCGGGCCGGCGGCTGCCGGAGGCCGCTGACGTCGGCGGCGTAGGCCTCGCAGACCGCCGGATCCGTGACCAGCGCCCGGGGCTCAGTCGCCATGGAAGCTCACGACGGTCACCATCGAGACGTCGTCCAGACCGAGGAGCTCGTCGGCGAGGTCGCGGGGCGGGAGACCGTCGACCGTGACGACCGCGAGCGCCTCGCCGCCCTCGGCGAGCCGGGCCTGATGGTACTCGGCGATGTTGACGCCGGCATCGCCGAGCGCCGTCCCGACGTGGCCGATCACACCGGGGACGTCCCGGTTGTGCAGGACGAGAAGCGTGCGGCGAGGGGCGACGTCGACGTGGAAGTCCTGGATCCGCGTCAAGCGGGGCACCGTGTCGACCGGGGCGACACCTCCGACCCGTTCCCGGAGCGATCCGGCTCGAATGCGCACCTCGAGGGCGCGACCGTGTGGGGGCACGCCCCCCGCGGCAACCCCCAGCTCGATGCCGCGCTCCGCCGCTACCCGGCGGGCGTTGATGAGGTTGAGCCGTCCCGCATCGACCACGTTCTCGAGGACGCCGGCCGTAGCCGCACTGAGCAGCACCGTCGCGGCCGGTGCCAGGTCGTCGCCGATCTTGAGCGTGAGGCCGCCCACGGCCGTCCCCCCCCGACTCGCGAGGAGCGCACGAGCGACGGCCGCGGCCCGCCGCGCCAGCGTGATGGCCGCGGGGAGACCCGGGATGTCGAACTCACCCACGTCGACGTTGAGCGACCGGGTGAGGTCGTCTTCGAGGAAGAAGTCCCGGACGCCGGCACAGACGTCTACGGCGACGTTGTGCTGGGACTCCAGGGTGGACGCACCGAGGTGCGGCGTCAGGACGACGTCGTCGCGGTCGCGGAAGGCGTGGTGGCCCGTCATCGGCTCGGCCGCGTATACGTCGAGCACGGCCCCGCGGAGCCGACCCCGCTCCAGTTCGACGGCGAGGGCATCCTCGTCGATGATCCCGCCGCGGGCCATGTTGACCAGCACGCTGCCGTCCCGCAGGTGGCCCAGCTCCTCGCTACTCAGCATTCCCCGCGTCTCGTCGGTGAGCGGGGTGTGGATGGTCACCACGTCCGACGCCTCGAGAAGTTCCTCCAGGGACTCGACGCGCTGCGCACGGACCCGGAGGAATCGGTCGTTCGAGACGTAGGGATCGTAGCCCAGGATGCGCATCCCGAATGCCTGAGCGCGTTGCGCCACCTCCGACCCGATGCGACCCACCCCGATGATGCCGAGCGTCTTGCCCTTGAGCTCGGTCCCGGTCAGCGCCGACCGCTCCCAGCGTCCCTCGTGCATCGATCCGTCCGCCTGGGGGATGTGACGCAGGAGACCGATCACGGCGCCGTAGAAGAGCTCGGCGACCGCAACCGTATTGCCGGCCGGCGCGTTGATCACGGCGATCCCCAGACGGGTGGCCTCGTCCATGTCGACGTTGTCCACTCCGACGCCGGCGCGGCCCACGCATCGCAGGCGCCGGCCTGCGCGCAGAAGCTCGGTGGAGATCTTCGTGGCGCTGCGGCCGATGATGGCGTCGTATTCCCCGATGCGCTCCAGGAGCTCCTCCGCGGGGAGTGTCGGAAGGACGTCGACTTCGAAGCCGGGAACGGCTTCCAGAAGTGTGATTCCCGTCGGGTTCACCCGATCGGTGACGAGGATGCGAACCGGCATGCGTCGAGGAGTTGTCGGACGTTGTAGGTAGGGAGCGCTTCACACGCCCCTCCGGGGCCTTTAGGATAACGATTCGGCGGCGCTTCCCGCGCCCCCACACCGAGCCCTGCCACCCGTCGGGACCCCATGTTCGAGGAACTCAGTGACAAACTCGACGGCGTCCTCTCTCGCTTTCGCCAGAGGGGGGTGCTGACCGAGCCGATGATCCGCGAAGGACTCCGTGAGATCCGGCGGGTCCTGCTCGAGGCCGACGTCAATTTCAAGGTGACGCGGGAGTTCCTGGGACGGGTCCAGGAGCGTGCGCTCGGCGAGGATGTCGTGAAGTCGGTGTCGCCCGGCCAGCAGATCGTGAAGATCGTCCACGACGAGCTCGCCGGACTGCTCGGCGACGGGAAGCCGTCGATCAGCTGGGTATCGTCCCCCCCGACCATCCTGATGGTGGTCGGCCTGCAGGGGTCGGGAAAGACGACGACCTCGGCCAAGCTGGCTCGCCTGTTCGCGCGCGAGGGCCGCAAGCCGATGCTCGCGGCCTGCGATCTCCAGCGTCCCGCGGCCATCGAGCAGCTCCAGACGCTCGGCCGCCAGATCGAGGTCCCGGTCCATTCCGGCACCTTCGGGGGGGATCCGGTCGAGACGGCCAGGGCGGCGGTCGAGGCCGCCCGCGACCAGGGCCGGTCGGTGCTGATCGTCGACACGGCGGGCCGCCTCCAGATCGACGAGGCGCTCATGGCCGAGTTGGGCCGGATTCGGGACGCGCTCGGGCCGCAGGAGATCCTGCTGGTCGCCGACGCCATGACCGGTCAGGAGGCCGTCCGCATCGCCGAGGGCTTCGACGAGGCGCTCGATCTCACCGGCGTGGTCCTCACCAAGATGGACGGTGACGCGCGCGGCGGTGCGGCCCTGTCGATCCGCGGGGTCACGGGCAAGCCGATCAAGTTCGTGGGTGTGGGCGAGACCGTGGACGACCTGGACACGGCCGATCCCGAGCGACTCGCGGGTCGGATCCTCCAGATGGGCGACGTCGTGGGCCTGGTGGAGCGGGCTCAGCGCTCGATGGACGTCGAGGAGCAGGCCAAGCTTCAGGAGAAGGTCCTGGGCAAGGGCCGGTTCACGCTGGAGGACTTCCTCACGGCCATGCGGCAGATCCAGCGCATGGGTCCGCTCGATCAACTGTTGAAGCTGATCCCCGGGGCCGGGCGCCTGAAGATCCCCGGAGGTCAGGTCGACCCGAAGCGCATGAAGCACGTCGAGGCGATCATCCTCTCGATGACGCCGCTGGAGCGCGAGAATCCGAAGATCATCAACGGATCGCGCAGGGCCCGCATCGCCAAGGGGTCCGGTCGGCCGGTATCCGAGATCAACCGGCTGCTGAAGCAGTTCAAGGAGATGCAGAAGTTCATGAAGCAGATGAAGGGCTTCGGCGGTGGCATGCCGGGGATGCCGGGCATGCCCTTCGGGCGTTGAACTTCCGCTCTTGAACGTCGCCGCGGGCGGGTTGTGGAGTCGCGCGGCCGAGGGTGAGATTTCGGGGTGTTAGTCGCCGACCGGTTCCGAGCAGCTGCGGGGCTCCTGATCACCCTGGGGGCGATGTCGGCGTGCGCCGGTGCGAGTGGCTTCCGCGTGACGCCCGAAGAGATTCCGGAACTGGAGACCGGTCTCGCACGCGATCCGGACGACGCCTCGTTGCGGGTCCGCTACGCTTCGGCGCTCTTCGCGGCGGGACGTTGCGGCGACGCTCGCACCCAGGCCGAGGCGGCGGCCGCGGGATGGCCGGAAAACGTGGTCACACCGCTCGTCCAGGGCCAGTGCCTCGAAGCGGCCGGCCGGCTGGCCGAGGCCGTGGATATCTACGCGTCCTATCTGCGCGTCCACCCGGATGCCGCGGGAGCCGCCGCCGTCCGGGGGCGTATGCTGCTCGCCCAACGGGCGCTCGTGGCACTTCAGGCGCAGGAGGCGGTCCTGCGCGAGGCCGAGATCTCGGCGCGCCCCCCGGAA
>JAHHMJ010000640.1 GCA_018678395.1 Gemmatimonadota bacterium
CAGCGCCGCGTAGACGCCGTCCCGCTCGACCAGCTGCTCGTGCGTCCCGCGCTCCACGAGTCGGCCCCGTTCCATCACGAGGATGTCGTCGGCATGGCGCACCGTGGACAGGCGGTGGGCCACCACGACCGTGGTCCGCTGCCCGGCGGTCCGGGCCAGGGAATGCTGGATCGCGGCCTCGGTCTCGTTGTCGACGGCGGAGGTCGCCTCATCGAGGAGGAGGACCACAGGATCGCGATAGAAGGCACGGGCCAGAGCGATCCTCTGGCGCTGTCCGCCGGACAGCCGGGTGCCCCGTTCGCCGACACGGGTGTCGTAGGCGTCGGGAAGGCTCTCCACGAATGCGTCGACCTCGGCGAGCCGCGCCGCCTCCACCATGCGGGGGCGGTCTACGGTGGCGTCTCCGTAGGCGATGTTCTCGGCGACCGTCCCGTCGGTCAGGAACGGCTCCTGGGCGACGTAGCCGATCTGCCGGCGCAGCGAGATCGGATCGATCTCGGCCAGGTCGTGCCCGTCGAGCAGGATCCGTCCAGCCTGGGGCTCGAGGTAGCGCATGAGGAGCTTGAGGACCGTGCTCTTCCCCGCGCCCGTGGTCCCGACGAGGGCGACCGTCGCGCCGGCGGGAACCGAGAATGCGAGTCCGTCGACCGCGGCGGGCCCGTCGCCGTAGCTGAACTCGAGGTCCTCGAAGCGGAGCGCTCCCGGCGACGATGCGGGCAGGGGCGTCGTCGGGTGGGACGGCGCCGGCGTGTCCAGCAGGTTCATGATCCGGTCCACCGAGGCCATGGCCCGGTTGTACAGGTCCGTCATCTGCGCCAGCCGCGTCAGCGGCCACAGGAGCCGTTGCGTGAGGTAGACCAGTGCCGAATAGCTCCCGACGCCGATCTCGCCCCGCAGGGTCAGGATGCCCCCGTAGAGCAGCGTCGCCACGAAGCCGGCCAGGATCGCCATGCGGATCACCGGCGTGATCGCCGCGGAGAAGCGGATGGCGTCGGTATTCGCGACCCGGAAGGCGTCCGAGGCCTCGCGCAGGTGCTCGGCTTCGACGGCCTCGGCCGTGTAGGCCTGGATCGTGGCCATGCCGAAGAGGTTGTTCGAGAGACGGCTCGAGACGGTGGCGGCGCTCTCCCGCACCGCGGCGTAGCGCGGCGCGAGGCGACTCTGGAACCAGAAGGCGCCCCAGAGGATCAGCGGTACCGGAAGGAGTGCGAGCGCGGCGAGGTCGGCCGTCACCACGAAGAACACGCCGCCCACCAGCACCGACGAGCAGAAGACCTGGATCAGGTCGTTGGCCCCCGTGTTGAGAAAGCGCTCGACCTGATTGACGTCCTCGTTCAGGACCGCCATGAGGCGGCCGCTGCGCTCGCGCTCGATGAAGGACGGAGGCAGCCGCTGGACGTGTCCGTACGCCGCCTGACGCAGCGCGTGCTGGATGTCCTGGGCCAGCCCGCGCCACTTGAGGGCGTATCCGTATTCGAAGGCCGACTCGCACAGCCAGACGACGATCGTGAGTCCGACGAGCGCCACGAGCTGCTGGACCGGGTCCTCGATGCCGCGACGGGCCAGGAACGAGTCCTGGCGATTCACGACCACGTCGACGGCCACGCCGATGAGGATCTCCGGCAGGACATCGAAGATCTTGTTCAGGACCGAGAAAACCGTCGCCACGACGACGTCGCCGCGGTACGGACGCGCAAAGGCGGCGAGGCGGCGGAGTGCGGAGGGAGACGATCGAGACATGACGCTGGCTGGATCGGGAGAGCGCGAGGAGGGCGGGCCTACCCCGTAGCGGTCGTTTCACTCCTCAACGCCTCGATGTCGGCGGCGCTGGGCAGCTCCCATCCGGCCCGGTAGCCGAAGACGTCATGCAGCGGTCGGCTCCCGAAGTTGCCGTCGAGGATCTCCATGTGGTCGGCCGTCAGGAGTCCCGGGTGGTCCACCCCGCAGGCGTGGCTGAGGCGGGTGAGTTCCTTGCGCAGGGCGATGACGTAGTTGGCGAGGCGGGCCGACTTGTCCGTCGGATCCAGGCCCCGCGCCAGCCACGGATTCTGGGTGGCCACGCCGGTGGGGCAATGGCCGGTGTGGCACCGCTGGGCCTGAATGCAGCCGATCGCCATCATCGCCTCGCGTCCCACGGCCACCGCATCCGCACCCAGGCAGAATGCGAGCAGCGCCGACTCAGGGAATCCCAGCTTCCCCGCGCCCACCCACACCACGTCCTGATGGATGCCGCGTTCGGCGAACACGCGGTAGACCCGGCTGAAACCGACCTTGAACGGCAGCGCGACGTGATCCGAGAAGGAGAACGGAGCCGCGCCGGTGCCGCCTTCACCGCCATCGATGGCGATGTAGTCGACGCCCCGATCCTCGGTGGCCATGCGCTCGGCGAGTTCGGCCCAGAAGCCCATCTGGCCGACGGCCGACTTGATGCCGATCGGCAGTCCCGTGGCATCGGCGAGGTCCTCTACGAAATCGAGCATCTCGTCCACGTTCCCGAAGGCCCGATGCCCGGCGGGGCTCAGCACGGTCTCGCCCTGGGGCACGCCGCGGATGCGGGCGATCTCGGCCGTGACCTTCGCCCCGGGAAGCACCCCGCCCAGACCGGGCTTCGCTCCCTGGCTGAGCTTGATCTCGATCGCTCGGACCGGGTGGGCTTCGATCTTGCGGACACACTCGTCCCGGTCGAAGCCGCCGTCCGCGGCCCGGGCGCCGAAGTAGCCGGTGCCGAGCTGCCAGATGAGTTCGCCCCCGTGAAGGTGATGCGGTGCGATGCCGCCTTCGCCCGTGTTGTGGAGGCACCCCGCGATGGCCGACCCCCGGTTGAGCGCCTCCACCGCCGGCGCCGACAGGGATCCGAAGCTCATGGCACTGATGTTGACGACCGACGCCGGGCGGAACGCCTTCCGGCGGCCCCGAGCGGCACCGAGCACCTTCACGCAGGGCAGCGGATACCCCTCGCCGTAGGTCGGGGGCGTCGAGGTGGCGAGCGTGTCGTGCTTGATGATCAGGTAGTTCGAGGCCAGCTCGATCTCGTTGTCCGTCCCGAACCCCGAGTAGTCGTTCTGCTTCTTGGCCGACGCGTAGACCCATCGGCGCTGGTCCCGCGAGAACGGCCGCTCCTCGTCGTTCGACGTGACGATGTACTGGCGCAGTTCGGGCCCCACGGCCTCGAGCCAATACCGAAAGTGCCCGATGAGAGGGAAGTTGCGCAGGATCGCGTGCTTGCTCTGGACGAGGTCGTAGATCACGACCAGGCCCACGATACCGAGAAAGCCGAGGAGCCAGATCATCGGCAGGTCCGGACTGGAGGGTGGGGACGCGGGTCTGAGCGAAGCTACGCGGGCGCGGGCCTGCCCGCACGAACGGTCGGCGCGCCGGCGGGGCCTTCGGCAGGTTTCGGTGGAAACGGGATCGGCTCGGGCCTATCTTTCAACTACGGGACCCTCCCACCAACCGTGAGAGGGCTGCGCGTCCTCTCCGGAAAGGAGGCGACGATGCGTAGCTCGAGGGCCCTCCCCGTTCTCATGGCGGCGTTCCTGCCGCTGGCGTGCACCGACTCCTCGGTCGATCCGGTCCAGCCACCGCTCGACACCGAAGTCGCGGCTGCTCCGACGGGCCCGACGGTCGCCGGCACGGTCGGGCGCGTTACCGGAGGAGGGCACGTCCGCAACGGCCCCTGGCGCGTCAGCTTCGCCGGCGTGGTCGAAGCGGCGGAGGGACGGGAGGCCGAGACCGGACGGACCACCGTGGTGGCTCACTTCCACGAGGTCTCCATCCCCGCCGTCTCGGGCCGGACGTTCAAGGCCCGGCGGGTGATCGCAATCAACTTCGTGCTCCCCGACGACCCGCGGCGCTGCCATGCGGCCGTGTTCGCCACAATGGAAGGCACGCTCGACGGCGAACCGGGGTGGGTGATGGTCTACCGTGCCAACGACGGTGGGCCCGGCAAGGACCGCGTCGACACGGTGCGTCTCTCGCTGTTCGATCCCGGTGGAACCGAGGCCTACGACATGACCGGTAACCCGGGCGCCGACTTTCCCCGTGAGAGTGTCTGTGTCGGTCTCGGTCGCGCGAATCTCACGGGCGGCAACCTGACGATTCATGTGCCGAGGGAGGGGATCGATGTCAACTGAGGTCGCAGCATGAACGGGCACAGGCGGGACGGTCGGGAAGGGCGTACTCACCGAGGCCCCGGGGGAGCGAGCCTCGCGCCCGCAGCCTTCGTGGTCGGCGGCCTCGCGCTCGCGGCAGTCGCGGTCGCCGTGGCCGTCCCCGCCCACGCCGCGGCGCAGATACCGGATGCCTTGACCTCGACCCCGGTTCCGGCGGGGGAGGGATGGGAAGGCTTCCAGGACACCAGCTTCCTGCTGGACACCTTCGTGAAGCTCCTGCTCGCGGCGGTGCTGGCGACGGTCATCAGCTACCACCCGCTGCGGATGCGAGCCGCCGACACCCTCGAAGAGATCGAGGCCCCGAAGGCCACCATCGCCTATGCGGTCGTCGGCTCGTTGGTCGGGCTGATCGTGGTGCGGACCGACCTTCTGGTCGGCTTCGTGATTTTCGGGATCGGCGCCCTCTTCCGCTTCCGTACGGTGATGCGGTCGCCCCAGCTGACCGGACAGGTGATCCTAGCGACGCTGATCGGACTCGCGTGCGGACTCGACCTGCCCTACATCGCGGTCGTCGCGACCGTGTTCGACGCGGGCCTCACCTTCCTGCTCGAGGCCCGCATGACCTACCTGCTCGATGTCCGGGGGCTGCCCGAGGACCGTTTCTCCGAGGCCGTCGCTGCGTACCGCGGCGCCCTGGTGGCGCACGACGTCCGGGTTCGAAGTGAGAAGAAGAACCCCCAGGCGGGTCGCGTCCGTTTCGTCTTCAGAAGCGCCCGGTCCCGGCCCCGCGGCGCGATCGAGGACCTCCTGGAGCAGCGCGTGGACCCGGCGCTCAAGGGGAATCTCGACTGGCAGATCGACTGACGGCTCGGGGCCGACGCACACACGTCAGGGGGGCGACCACCCTGCATCGAGCCAACGGCCGGCCGCGGCGCTCGCGACCGCGGTCTCGATGAAGTGCACCCCCCGGGCGCCGTCTTCGACCGTCGGGAAGTCGTCGTCGAATGGACCGCCGCCGCCGCCGTCGCGGCGCGTGCGCAGCGTCCGCGCGACGTTGCGATACAGGTTCGCGAAGGCCTCGATGAAGCCCTCGGGATGGCCACCCGGGAGCCGCAGGTGCGCCGCCGCCCGCGGTGAGAGGCCATCGACCCCGTCGTAGAGGATCGTCTCGACCCCGCTGGGCGCGACCAGGCGCAGCCGATCCGGCCGCTCCTGCAACCAGTCCAACGCGCCCTCGGAGCCGTAGACCCGGAGCCGCAGATGGTTGCGCTCGCCCGTCGAGATCTGACTCGCGGTGAGCAGCCCCCGCGCGCCGCCCGCGTAGCGCAGCAGGACCGTACCGTCGTCTTCCAGCGCCCGACCGGGTACGACGGTGCCGAGATCGGCGAAGAGCTCGGTGGGCGCCAGGCCGGTGACGTACCCGGCGAGGTTGTGGGCGTGGCTGCCGATGTCGCCCAGCGCCGACGACGGCCCCGCCCGTTCGGGATCGCCCCGCCAGGTCGCCTGCTTCTGGCCCTCGGCCTCGAGGAGGGTCCGGAGCCATCCCTGCGTGTACTCGACGACCACTCGGCGAACGTCACCGAGATCCCCCGCGGCGACCCGCTCGCGGGCCTCCTTCACCATGGGATAGCCGGTGTAGTTGTGGGTGACGCAGAAGACGCGGTCGAGGGCACGGGAGCGCGTCACAAGCGCCTCGGCGTCGGCCAGCGTCGTCGTCAGCGGCTTGTCGCACACGACGTCGAAGCCGGCCTCGAGTGCTCCGAGCGCGATGGGGAAGTGCAGGTGGTTGGGCGTCACGATCACGACGGCTTCCATGCGTCGATCCGCAGGAAGCCAGGCTTCGCCCTCGAGCATGGCCACCCAGGAGCCGTACGCCCGGCTCGGGTCGAGTCCTAACGACGCCCCGTGAGCCCGCGAGCGCGTGGCGTCGGAGGAGAACGCCCCGGCGACCAGCGTCCACTCGCCGTCGAGGCGGGCCGCCCGCCGGTGCACCGCGCCGATGAAGGCGTCGGGCCCGCCGCCGACCATCCCGTACCGGATCGGGCGCGTCATGGCACGCAGGCCGTCACGCTTCGCCGATCCGGGTCACCCGGTAGCCGCCGCGACGCCGATCCCCCGCCCACAGTGCGGCGAAGATCAACGCCAGGATACCGCACAGCGGGGCGACGTACCGGAACGAGATGCGGCCCCCGTAGTTGTCGGCCGGACCGAGCACGGCGCCGGCTTCGTCGATCAGCGCCTCGGGGGCGCCGGACGCCTGGATCGCCCGCAGGGCGTTGGCCGTCTCGGGCGAGGGCAGGGCCCCTTGGGCGGCGAACCCGTCGAGGGCGGCGCTCACGGCGCCGACGGCAGACTGGTCGTCTTCGGCGGTCGAGCCGCCCAGCGTGGTCGCGGCGGTCTCGAGCAGTGCCGTCGTTTCGGCGACCGGAAGCCGGTCGTTGGCGTAGTCGTCCGCGATCGAGCCCATCGCCGGCGAGGTGATCAGGCCGACGGTCGCCATCCCCACCGTACCCATCAGGCCCAGTCCCAACGCGCCGCTCCGGGGCACCCGCTCGGACACGACGCCGAGCATCGTCGGCCAGAAGTAGCACACACCCACCGCGAACACCGTCGCCGCCGCGAAGGTGGCGGCGCCGGAGGCCGCGTAGCTGAGCCACGTCAACCCGGCGCCCGCCAGGATGGACGACGCCAGCAGGATGCCGGTCGGCGAGAGCTGTTCGACCACCGGGCCGGCGCGGTAGCGCAGCACGGCCATCAGTCCGTTGATCCACACGAGGACGAGGATGCCGGCCATGCCTCCCGCCTCCAGGACCGCCGGGACCCAGCGGTTCGGTCCGAGCTCGACCGAGGCCGTCATGGCCATGGCGATCAGCATGATCCACATGAGCGGCGTCCCGAAGGCCGCCTTGAAGCTCTCTCCCACACTGACTCCCGCCTGGACCCCTTCGGTCTCCGGGAACCGCTCGGTGAGCAGGAGGAAGCCGTAGATGGCGGTCGGAATCAGGATCAGGCCGAGCTTCAACTGCCAGCTGCCGATGCCGATCTGATCGAGGCCGTAGGCGGCCAGCCCCCCGATCACCACGCCTCCCGGGAACCAGACGTGGAACTGGTTCAGCTTGACCGTCTTGTCGTCGGGGTAGAGGGTCGCGACCAGCGGGTTGCAGGCCGCCTCGACGAGCCCGTTCGCCATGGCGATGACGAGGGCTCCGACGAACAATCCCCAGTAACCCGTCGCCAGGATCATCACCACGACCCCGGCCGCGTGCCCCAGGAACGACATGCGCAGCAGCGTGCGCATGCCGAGGGTGTCGCACAGCGGAGCGAAGACCAGCTGCGAGACGGCGAATCCCCAGAGGGCCGCGCCTCCGATCCAGCCGACCTGAAGGTTGGTGAGGACGAACTCCTGCTTGAGCGAGCCCATGATCGCCCCGACGGTCGCGAAGGCGACGGAGGTGGCGATCAGAGCGATGCAGCTGCCGAGGAAGAGGCGGTCGCGGCGGAGGTCGGACGGGGTTGCGGTCGTGGTGGCCATCGGGTCGCGGACTCGGGGAGGAGGCGGGCGCTCGGTCAGGCGAGGCCCAGGTGTCGCAACACTTCAGCGGGTGGCGCTTCCCAGCGGGCGAGAGCGGTGTTGCCGACGTAGCCGATGTCGGCCATGCCCTCGTGGGTCGTGTAGAACGCGGTGGCCGTGAGATCGCGCATCTTGGCGAAGAAGCGCGCCGCCATGCGGTGTTCGGGTGCGGCCCGGCGAATCCAGCAGATGTCGTCGCAGATCGCCGTCTTCTCGGCGTCGGTGAGATCGCGGAACCGGCGCCCCTCGCCGAAGCGCGTCTCGGACTCCCGGTCGAGCCACACCAGACCTCCGCGAACCAGCACGAGGTCCGCGCGCTGGCCGTCGTAGGGTGCGCTCACCCACTCGTCGATGTAGTCGAC
>JAHHMJ010000310.1 GCA_018678395.1 Gemmatimonadota bacterium
TTGCGCCCGCCCGGCGCCCGGCCGCAGCATGCTCCACCCATCCACGCTGCCCCGGAGACCGTCATGCGCTCGCTCCTGCCGTCCCTCGTCGTCGCCCTCGCTCTCGGCACCGCCCCGGTCGCCGCCCAGCATCCCGACGCCAGCTTCTTCCTGACCAGCGCGGGCCCCGGCAACGGCGCCGACCTCGGTGGTCTGGCGGGCGCCGACGCGCACTGCGCGCGTCTCGCGGAGGCGGCCATGATCCACGGCAAGACCTGGCGGGCCTACCTCAGCGCAACCGCCGCGGACGGAGACGACGCCGTGCACGCCCGCGATCGCATCGGCTCGGGTCCGTGGAGCAACGTACGCGGCGTCCTGATCGCCCGGGACGCGACGGAGCTGCACACCGACGCGGCGAACCTCACCAAGGAGTCCATTCTCAACGAGAAGGGCCAGGTCGTGAACGGCCGCGGCGATTCGCCCAACCGGCACGACATCCTGACCGGTTCGAACGCCGACGGCACCGTCGCGACCGGCGACGGCGACACCACCTGCGAGAACTGGACCTCGTCGTCGGCCGACGGCAGCGCGATGGTCGGCCACCACGACCGCCAGGGCGGCGGCGCCGACCCGACGTCCTGGAATGCGGCCCACGCCTCGCGCGGGTGCGGCCAGCAGGACCTGCAGGGCACCGGCGGCGACGGGCTGTTCTTCTGTTTCGCGGTCGGCGGCTGAGGCTCGCGCCACCCGCTGGGGGCGCGCGTCCCGAGGCTACCGCCGCCCGACGGCCGGTCGCCCGGCGTCTGGCCGCCCACCCTCCAGCTGGGCGTCGACCGTGCGGAACGCACCGATCAGCGTCGTGAGGGCGGCCCCGAAGAACACCGGGTCGATCGCGTCGGTGTCGTCGGTGGGCTGGTGGTAGTCCGGGTGGTCGGCGACCCCGAAGTACAGGAAGGGGATGCCGGCCTGATGGAAGGGCGCGTGGTCGGACGCCATGATCCAGTTGTCGGCGCCGCGATCCTCGGGCGTGTCGTGTCCGGCGCGCAGGACCACCGGCCCGGTGGCTTCGAAGGCATCGAAGACCGGCCGCAGCTCGGGCCACGGATAGGTGCCCGACACCCACAGATCGCGATCGGAACGCGAGACCATGTCGAAGTTGAGGTTCACGACGATGCGCTCGAGTGGCATCGGCGGCTCGGCCACGAAGTGACGCGCGCCGTGCAATCCCCCCTCTTCGGCGTCCGTGAAGACCAGCGTCGCGGCGTGCTCCGGACCGTCGTCGGAGAGCGCCTCGGCGAGCGCCAGCAGCGCGGCCGCTCCCGATGCATTGTCGTCGGCGCCATTGTAGATCGCCCCGCCGCGCACGCCCACGTGGTCGTAGTGGGCGCTGACGACGATGTGCCGGTCGGGATGGGTCGAGCCCGGGAACGCCACGCGCAGGTTCACGGCCTCGACCTCGGTCTCGCCCCGGGTCACCGCGAAGGTGTCGGCGTGGACGTCGAGGCCGAGGCCGTCGAGCCGGCCGACGATGTAGTCGCGCGCCCAGCGCGCGCCTTCCGACCCGGCCGCGCGACCGGCCATGGAGTCGGCCGCGAGTACGCCGACGTCGGCCATGAGCCGCTCGGTGGACTGGGCGGCCGCGCCGGTGGGCGCGCCGAGCGCGGCAGTAGCCGTCAGGGCGAGCAGGCTACCGATGAAAGACGGACGAGCGGGCACGGAGGCGACTCCGGGTCGAGGGTACGCGGGCGACGTCGTCCTACACGCGCACGAGGGTCACGGGTTCACGGAGGTGTCGGATGAAGGCGGTGGTGTTCCGGGCGATCGAGGAGGTCGAGGTCGACGACGTCGACGAGCCGCGCGTGGAGGCCGCCACCGACGTGGTGGTCGAGGTCGAGGCGGCGGGGCTGTGCGGCTCCGACCTGCACCCGTACTACGGGCGCGAGGTGGGGCTCGACCCCGGCACCGTCATGGGCCACGAGTTCGTGGGCCGGGTCGTCGAGGTCGGCACCGGCGTTCGGACCCTCTCGGCCGGCGACCGCGTGGTGGCGCCCTTCACCACGAGCTGCGGCTACTGCCTGGCCTGCAGCGAAGGCCTGACGGCTCGCTGCGAGCGCGGACAGCTGTTCGGCTGGGTTCAGGACGGCGCGGGGCTGCATGGGGGTCAGGCGGCGCGGGTGCGGGTACCGCTCGCCGACGGCACGCTGGTGCCGGTGCCCGAAGGCATGGATGCGGCTCTCGCACTGCTCGCCGGCGACATCCTCTCGACCGCGCTCTTCGGGTGCACGATGGCCGACGTGGGGCCGGGGTCGCGCGTCGGCGTGGTCGGCTGCGGGCCGGTGGGCCTGATGACGATCCGCGCGGCGTTCTCGCTCGGAGCCGAGACCGTGTACGCCGTCGACCGGGTGGCGTCGCGCCTCGAGTGGGCGGGTGCGCTCGGGGCGCGGGCGCTCCACCTCGACGACGATCCCGCCGGGGCGATTCGACGGCAGGGCGGGCGCGGCGCGGACGCCGTGATCGAGGCCGTAGGCGGCGCCGGTGCCACGCGTACGGCAGCCGATCTGGTCCGGACCGGGGGGCGCATCGCCGCGGTGGGTGTGCACACGGAGCCGCACCTCGCGATCTCTCCGGGTGAGATCTACGACCGGAACCTCACCTACGCGGGGGGACGCTGTCCCGCCCGGCACTTCCTGCCGCGGGCGCTCGAGCTCGCGGCCGCGGACGCCGCACTGTTGTCCGGGTTGATCACGCATCGGCTGCCGCTGGACGCGGCGCCCGAGGCCTATCGGGCGTTCGGCGAGCGGCGCGAGGGCTGGGGCAAGGTGGTCTTCACGCCCTGACGCGCCGCTTCAACAGCGCCTCGAGGGCATCGACCGAAACGGGCTTGGTGAGCACCTCGTCCATCCCCGCGTCGAGGGCCCGTCGGTGAACCGCGTCCGTGTCGTCGGCGGTCAGCCCCACGATCGGCACCTCCAGCCCACCGGGCAGAGCCCGCAGAGCACGGGCGGCGTCGAAGCCGTCGAGCACCGGCATGCGTGCGTCCAGGATGCACAGGTCCAGCTCGCCGACCCCTCGATCGACGGCGCTCTGACCGTCGACTACCGCTTCGACCCGGCATCCGAGCTTTTCGAGCATCGCCGTCACGACCATCGCGTTCACGGAATCGTCTTCGGCGAGGAGTATACGGATGGGGTGCGTCATGGCGAGAGAGATGTCCGGCTTCGGGGGGCAGAGGGCGGCGGGCCTGCGTCAGGTCGCCCATCGGGGAGTCTCGGATCACCCCCCGCCCGCCTTGACGGGCGCCTCCACGGACCTTTCCCGCCCTCCGGCGGGCCCGTATCCTGCCCCCTCCCGATCGTGCCCTCCGACGCCCGCTTCCATGACGCGCTCTCGACTTCCGGCCCTGGCCACCGCCGCCCTCCTCGCCGCCGCCACTTCGGCCGTCGTGCCCGGTGCCGCCGCCGCGCAGACCTTCCCCTCCGACGATGCGGTGATCCGCCAGATCTGGGAGCTCGGCATGGGCGAGGCCTCGCAGGTCGAGCCGCTCGCCCAGGTGCTCCTCGACTCGATCGGTCCGCGCCTGTCGGGCAGCCCCGGTCAGCAGGAGGCGAACGACTGGCTGGCGGGCGTCTACGAGTCGTGGGGCGTCGGCGTCGAGCAGGAGCCATACGGCACGTGGCGAGGCTGGGATCGTGGGTGGACGCACATCGACCTGGTCGAGCCCCGCATCCGCACGCTCAACGGCACGATGATGGCGTGGAGCCCGGGTACCGAAGGCCCCCTCGAAGGCCCGATCGTCGCGCTGCCCACCTTCACCAGCCCCGCCGATCTCGCGAGCTGGGCCGAGGGCATCGAAGGCGCCTTCGTGGCGCTGAACGCCTCCGAGCCCACCTGCCGGGCGCCCGAGAGCTGGGAGACCTACGGGACCCCGGAATCGTGGGAGCGCATGCAGGCGCTGCGCCAGGCGAACCAGGCCGCGTGGGGGGCCAGCGTCCGCGCGGCCGGCGGCCAGGGCGCCGTCGTGCAGGCGATCGAGGCGGCCGGCGCCGCCGGGGTGCTCACGACGCGGTGGTCGGCGGGCTGGGGCGCGAACAAGATCTTCTCGGCGCCCACCTCGGAGATCCCCTCCGTTCACCTCAGCTGCGAGGACTACGGCCTGGTGCACCGCCTCGCCGCCAACGGACAGGGCCCGCGGCTGCGCCTCGATGCGCGCGCGGAGTTCCTGGGTGAAGTCCCCGTCTACAACGTGATCGGGACGCTGCCCGGCACGGAGCTGCCCGACGAGTACGTGCTGCTGACCGCCCACCTCGACTCGTGGGACGGGGCCTCGGGCGCCACCGACAACGGCTCGGGCACGGTCATGATGATGGAGGCCATGCGCATCCTGAAGGAGGTCTACCCGAACCCGCGCCGGACCATCATCGCGGCCCACTGGGGCGGCGAGGAGCAGGGCCTGATCGGATCGATGGCGTACGCCGAAGACCACCCCGAGGTGGTCGACGGACTGCAGGCCGCCTTCAACCAGGACAACGGCACCTGGCGTATCGACTTCATCCGCATGCAGGGCTACCTCGGCGCCGGCGAGAACTTCGGGCGCTGGTTCAGCGAGATTCCGCGTGAGATCACGCAGCACATCGAGCTCGACGTGCCGGGCGTGCCCGAGACCGGCGGCAGCGACCACATGTCGTTCATCTGCCGCGGCGCCGCGGGCTTCCGCCTCCAGTCCAACTATCCGGACTACCGCCAGTACACCTGGCACACCGACATCGACACGTACGACAAGCTCGTGTTCGACGATCTGCGCAACAACGCGACGCTGGCCGCCATGCTCGCCTACCTGGCGTCCGAGGACGACGACCGGGTGGGCGTCGAGCAGCGCGAACTCGACGGGCGCACGTGGCCCGGGTGCCGACCGGCACAGCGCAGCTCGGGCGGCTGAGGGCGCCTCGTGAAATACGGCACTCCGTTCGGGCCGCTCGGCTCACCGAGCGAACTCGAGCGCTTCGCCGAGCTGCAGGCCAAACTGCCCGCCATCTCGGAGGCCTACCGGGCCGGCGAGACACCGCACACCTCGGTGGTCGTGCCCTCGATCAGCGTCAATCAGGAGGAGCTGGCCAAGATCCACGGCTCGGCGTTCTACGAAGAGCGGCTGCTCTTCACGCTCATGCGGCTGCGCAATCCGATGAGCCGCATGATCTACGTCACGAGCCAGCCCATCCACGGCGAGATCCTCGAGTACTACCTGCAGCACCTCCCGGGCATCCCGGTGAGCCGCGCCCGCGAGCGCCTCATGGTGGTGTGCCTCTACGACGCCAGCCCCACCCCGCTCACCCGCAAGGTCCTGGAGCGGCCGCGGGTGCTGGAGCGCATGCGGCGTTTCATCGGCGATCCGGAGACGGCCTACCTCACGTGCTACAACTCGACCGCGCTCGAGCGTCGGCTGGCGGTCGAACTGGGCATCCCGCTGCACGCCCTCGATCCGGAGCTCCTGTGGATGGGCACGAAGACGGGCTCGCGGCGGGTCTTCGCGGAGGCGGGCGTGGACTTCCCGCTCGGCTCCAACGACCTGCACTCGCGGGACGACGTGGTCGCCGCCCTCGACGACCTCGCCAGGGAGCGCCCGGGGATCCGCAAGGCGGTCGTGAAGCTGAACGAGAGCTTCGCGGGCGAGGGCAACGCGATCTACCGCTTCCCCGATCCCCTGCCGGACGATGCCGCGGCACGGCGGAGCGCCCTGTGGGGTGCCCTCGACGACCTCGAGTGGGCCGGCTCGGGCGAAACGCTGGACGGGTTCCTGCGCAAGCTGGACGAGATGGGAGGCGTGGTCGAGGAGTGGATCGAGGGTGAGGCGAAGGAGTCCCCGAGCGTGCAGATGCGGGTGCATCCCGACGGCACGCTCGAGGTCGTCTCGACCCACGACCAGGTGCTCGGCGGCCCCTCGGGCCAGGTCTATCTCGGGTGCCGTTTCCCCGCCGACGAGGCCTACCGAACCACCATTCTGCGCGCGGGCGTCGAAGTGGGTCGGATCCTGGCGCGCAACGGAGTCCTGGGCCGTTTCGGAGTCGACTTCGTGGTGGTGCCGCAGGACGACGGCTCGTGGCGGGCGTACGCGATCGAGATCAATCTTCGCATGGGTGGAACCACCCCGCCCTTCATGGCGCTCGAGTTTCTCGGCGGCGGCACGCTCGACCCCGAGACCGGTCTGTACATCGCAGCCGACGGCAAGCCGAAGTACTACTACGCGACCGACAACCTGAAGTCACCGGCCTACAGGGGCCTCCTCCCCGAGGATCTGCTCGACCTGCTCGTCGAGTACGGCATCCACTTCAAGCAGCTCAGTCTCAACGGCGTGCTCTTCTTCATGATCGGAGCGCTGTCGCAGTACGGGAAGCTGGGCGTCACCTCGATCGGAGACAGTCCCGAGGCCGCCGAGGCGCTCTACGAACAGACGGTCGACATTCTCGATCGCACCGTGGGCGCCACGCAGGACACCTTCGGGCGGCCGCGGTCGCTGTTCGAGTCGGACGCACCCCGCATGGTGTGACCGCGAATCCCCGGGATCGGGCCTCGCCGCGAGACGGGAGGCGCCCCACCCGCGTGTCGGAAAAGTCCCGACTGCCCTCGACCGTCGCATGCGGCAGCTTCGGGGGGGCGGCTCCGCCCCCCGATTCCCCCTGCCTCTCGAACTGATCCCGAGGATGCTCGCATGACGGACTCGATGACCACGCTCATGGACGACGTGAAGGCGAAGAACCCCGCCGAGCCGGAGTTCCATCAGGCCGTGGAAGAAGTCGTCGAATCGCTGGAGTTGGTGCTCGAACGCAGACCCGAGTACCGCAGCGCCCGGATTCTGGAGCGCATCATCGAGCCGGAGAGGGTGGTCCTCTTCCGCGTGCCCTGGGTGGACGACCAGGGCGGGGTGCAGGTGAATCGCGGCTTCCGGATCGAGATGAACAGCGCGATCGGGCCGTACAAGGGCGGGCTGCGGTTCCACCCGTCGGTGAACCTGGGCATCCTGAAGTTCCTGGCCTTCGAGCAGGTCTTCAAGAATGCGCTCACCACGCTGCCGATGGGCGGCGGCAAGGGCGGATCGGACTTCGATCCCAAGGGCAAGAGCGACGGCGAGGTCATGCGCTTCTGCCAGAGCTTCATGACCGAGCTGTTCCGTCACATCGGGCCGAACACGGACGTGCCCGCGGGTGACATCGGGGTCGGCGGCCGCGAGGTCGGCTACCTCTTCGGGCAGTACAAGCGACTGGCCAACGAGTTCACCGGCGTGCTCACCGGGAAGGGTCTCGGCTGGGGCGGCTCACTGATCCGGCCCGAGGCCACCGGCTACGGCACGGTCTACTTCGCGGCCGAGATGCTCGGTACGCGCGATGAAACCCTCGAGGGCAAGACCTGTCTGGTCTCGGGGAGCGGCAACGTCGCCCAGTACACGGCCGAGAAGCTGCTCGACATGGGCGCCCGGGTCGTGACGCTGTCGGATTCGGGCGGCTACGTATACGACGAGGCCGGGATCGATCGCGACAAGCTGGCCTGGGTCATGGCGCTCAAGAACGAGCGGCGCGGCCGTATTTCGGAGTATGTCGATCAGTATCCGGATGCCGTGCACACGCCGGTCGTGGACGGAGCGGACCACAACCCGCTGTGGGCGCACGACGCCGACTGCGCCTTCCCGTCGGCCACGCAGAACGAGATCAACGAGAAGGACGCCCGCAACCTCGTGGCGAACGGGGTCTACGTCGTCGCGGAGGGCGCCAACATGCCGACCGTGGCCGAGGGTTTGGAGGTCTTCCTCGACGCGGGCATCCTGTACGGGCCCGGCAAGGCGGCGAATGCGGGCGGCGTGGCGGTGTCGGGGCTGGAGATGGCCCAGAACAGCATGCGCTTCAACTGGTCACGCGAGGAGGTCGACGAGCGGCTGCACCGCATCATGCGCGACATCCACTCGACCTGCGTGCGTACGGCCGAGGAGTTCGGGACGCCGGGCAACTACGTCAACGGCGCCAACATCGGTGGCTTCCTCAAGGTGGCCGACGCGATGATGGATCAGGGCGTGGTGTAGGAACGCCTTACCGGTGAAGAGCTTCCTCCAGTTCTCCGAGCGGTACGGCGGTCGAGCTGGAGGCTATCGGGACCTGATGCGGGAGCGGGTGAACCGCGTCCTGTTCGTCTCGTCGCTCTACGAGTCCTTCATCCTCGCCGAGGACGGGCAGCTGCACGAGCGGGTCATGGGCGAATTCCTCTCGGCCAGCCTGCCGCAGCCGCCCGACCTCATGCGGGTCTCGTCCGGACGCGAGGCGCTGGCGCTCCTGAGACGTGGGCGCCCCCGCGTCGACCTGGTCGTTACCAGCCCGGACGTCGGCGACATGGATGCCGGCGCGCTCGCCCGTGCGCTGCGCGCCGAGGAGATCGAGGTGCCCGTGGTGGTCCTCGGCTACTCCGTGGCGGCGGTGCTGCCCTTCACCCGGCCCGAGCAGCGATCCGACGTCTTCGACGCGTTCCTGTGGCAGGGCGACGCCAAGATCCTTCTGGCGATCGTCAAGGCGGTGGAGGACCGGCTCAACGCGCCCCTCGACACGGGCCTGGGTGTGCCGGTGCTGCTCGTCGTCGAGGACAGTGTCCGCTACGCCTCGTCGTTCCTGCCCGTGATCTACTCCGAGATCCTCAACCTTTCGCGGGCCGTGCTCGCCGAGGCGGGCAACCGGCTCCAGCGGCTTCTGCGGGCGCGCGCACGGCCCAAGATCCTGCTGTCGCGCTC
>JAHHMJ010000509.1 GCA_018678395.1 Gemmatimonadota bacterium
CCGGGTACACCCGATACGTCGCCGGCGACATGACCGCATCGACCCGCAGGCGGTCCGTCAGCGGTAGCGCGGCCAAGCCCGGGAGCTCCAGGACATCATCGGGCGACGACACAGCGACCAGTCGCGCGGCGTGGTCGCCCTCCTTCACCCAGCGTCCGATGGTCGGCACCGCGTGGCCGCGGAACGCCGACAGGCGGCCGGGAAGGAGGAACAACAGCACCGCCCGCGCGCCGCGGACCTCGTCTCGACCCTCGGCCGTCACGGCGAACGCCTCGCGGCGGACGACCAGTCCCGCTCTGGGGCGGGTGACGCCCTCCTGCACCTCGAGGACGAGCACGACGTCGTCGTGGAGCCGCACGACCTCTCCCTGACTGCCGAAGGCGACATCACGGGCCCGCTTGGCTCGAGTCTCCGGTTCGACGGCGGGCGTGAGCATCGCGTCGAGGAGGGCGTGCAGCACCTCTTCCAGCGACTCGCCCTCCGGATCGATCAGGATCGATTCCGGCGTCAGGGAGTCGGCGAGAATCATCGCCCGCGCGCTCCGGCCCACCCGGGGCTCATGAGACCGAAGCGCCCTCGAGGGCCGCGGCCACCAGCTCTGCGATCTCCACGGGGCGCCGCGCCACGGCGATCCCGTGGGACTCGAAGGCCTCCATCTTCTCGGCGGCCGTCCCCGCCGACCCGCTGATGATCGCGCCGGCGTGTCCCATCCGACGTCCGGGAGGGGCCGTCTGGCCGGCGATGAATCCCACCACCGGGACGTCGACGTGTTCCTGGACGTAGGCCGCGGCCTCCTGCTCGTCCGTACCGCCGATCTCTCCGATCATCACGATCGCCCGCGTGTCCGGGTCCTGCCCGAACGCCTCCAGGCAATCGATGAACTTGGTGCCGATGAGCGGGTCACCACCGATGCCCACGCAGGTGGTTTGTCCGAGGCCCGCACGCGTGAGGTGGTAGACCGCCTCGTAGGTGAGCGTCCCGCTGCGCGACACCAGACCGACGGGTCCGGGCGTCACGATCTGACCGGGAAGGATCCCGACCTTGGCCTTTCCGGGCGAGATGAGGCCCGGGCAGTTCGGCCCGAGGACCCGCGCCCCGCAATCCCGCGCGAACGCATGCGCTCGCGCCATGTCGAGCACCGGGATGCCCTCGGTGATCGCCACGATGAAGTCGATGCCCGCGTCGGCGGCCTCCATCACGGCACCCGCCGCGAATGCCGGTGGCACATAGATGACCGACGTATTGGCCCGAGTCGCGGCGACCGCCTCGTCGACGGCGTTGAAGATCGGCACTTCGCTGCCGTCGGGGCCCGTGAAGGTCTGGCCGCCCTTACCGGGGGTCACCCCGGCGACGACGTTGGTGCCGTACTCCATCATCTGCGTGGTGTGGAACGAGCCGTCGCGGCCCGTGATGCCCTGGACTACCAGGCGGGTGCTCTCGTCGACAAAGATGGACATGGTGGACCTGGTCAGTTCTGGTGGGCGAGTTCGACGGCTTTCTCAACGACCTCGTCCATGGACGTGTAGGCCGAGAATCCTTCACGCTCGAGGATCTTCAGCGCCTCCTCCTCGTTCGTTCCCGTGAGACGGATGACGATCGGCACCCCGATGTCGATCTGCCGGGTCGCCTCGACGATGCCGTTGGCGACGTCGTCGGTGCGGGTGATGCCGCCGAAGATGTTGAAGAGAATCACCTTCACGGCGGGATCCGAGGTGATGATCCTGAGTGCGTTCACCACCTTCTCGGGGTTGGACGAACCCCCGATGTCGAGGAAGTTGGCCGGCTCGCCCCCGTAGTACTTCACGAGATCCATGGTCGCCATCGCGAGGCCGGCGCCGTTCACGCAGCAGCCGACGTCGCCGTCGAGCTTGATGAACGTGAGCCCGGCCTCCCGGGCGTCGATCTCGGCCTGCGGCTCGTCGGACGAATCGCGCATCGCCTCGACGTCGGGCTTCCGGAACAGCTCGTTGTCGTCGATCGACACCTTGGCGTCGATCGCCTTCACCTCACCCTCGGGGGTGACGATGAGCGGGTTGATCTCGGCCATCGACGCTCCGGCCGCCTGGAAGGAGCGGTACAGCTGGCCCATGATCTTCGCCGCCTGCTTGATCTGCTTCGGGTCGTCGTAGAGGCTATTGGCCAACCAGTACGCCTGGTGTGGAAGGAGGCCGTAGCGGGGGTCGACCGAGAGCTTGCGGATCGCGTCGGGATTCGTGTGCGCGACCTCCTCGATGTCGACGCCGCCCTCCGACGACACCATGAACATCGGAGCCTGCGTGACCCGATCGACGAGCACACCGACGTAGGCCTCCGAAGCGATGTCTTCGGCCGGCGTGACCAGTACCTTCTCGACCGTGAGGCCCTTGATGTCCATTCCGAGGATGTTCGACGCGTGTTCCGCCGCCTCCTCCGGGCTCCTGGCGAGCTTCACGCCACCGGCCTTGCCGCGACCGCCGGAGTGCACCTGCGCCTTGACGACCACCATCCCGCCGAACTCACGGGCCGCCGAAGCCGCCTCCTCGGCCGAGGTCACCACCTTGCCGGGGGGCACCGGGATTCCATGATCCCGGAAGATCTCCTTGGCCTGATACTCGTGCAGATTCATCCGTCGGATTCCTCTCCTTGGAGGCGCTGCGAGGGGTCGTCCTTCCAGCCTTTGAAGCTACTCAATGTCGTTGGGGAGCATCAACCGGATCCGCCGGGTTGCGACGTCGATCCACCGTCGCTGCGCAACAGCCGACGCAACCGCTCGAGGGCGTCGCCGAAGCCCGCCCAGTCCCCCGCTCGCAATCGAGCCTCGGCCGCGTCCAGGAGATCGAGGGCTTCGCGAGGCAGTGCATCGAGATCCGTGACGTCGCCGGGATCCGGGGCAACGGTCTCGACGGATTCGTCGGCGCCCGGGCCGCGGCCCGCGAGGGCGGATACGGCACCCGCCAGCGTCTCTTCCATCGCCACGCGCTGACCGTCGCTCACGACGAAGCGCCGGAGCTCGGGGATCGCGTCCTCCTCGGCAGCGAGGAAGACGGGCTCCATGTAGACCACGCGGTCACCGACCGGAACGATGTGAAGGTGTCCCGTCCAGACGCGGCTACCCCCGGTACGCCACAGCGAGAACTGCTGACTGATCTCCGGGTCCTGCTCGACCAGCGCCTCGACCTGTCGGGGGCCGGGCACCTGGTTCTCGACCGGAACGTCGAAGAGCCGCAGGCGGGGCGATCCGTCGTCCCGGAGCTCGCCCGAAAGCAGGGCCGTCAGGTTCTGGCGACCCGCGGGAACGAACGCCGTCACGAGGCGGAACGCGGTCGCGTCGTCTTGCGGCATGCGCAGGAGTCCGTACTCCGGGCGGTAGGGTACCGGCGACGTTCCCTGAGCCTGCTCCTGTGGGTTCGCCCAGACGTCCTGCCCCGCGAAGAAGGTCGCGGCCGTCTCCTGATGGTAGCTCAGCAGGACCGAGCTCTGCAGCGCGAGCAGCGACTGCGAGTACCGCAGGTGGCGACGGATACCGTCCGGCATGGACTCGAGCGGCCGGAACAGTCCCGGGAACGCCTCCGCGTACGCATCGCGCAACGGATCGTCGCCCGGCACCGAATAGAAGGCGACCTCTCCCGTGACGGCGTCGACCGTGACCTTGGCGCTGTTGCGAACGTACGAGACGCCCATGCGCTGAAGGTCGAAGGGCCGGGCGAGCGGGAAGAACCGCGCCACGGTCATGCCCTCGAGCACCCAGACGATGCGGCCCTCGTCGATGACCGCGTAGGGCTCTTCGGGGAACGAGAGGAAGGGCGCGATGCGACTGGCACGCTCCACCGCCCCGCGGCGCAGCACCATGCGGGTATCGGGCCCCACCCCGGCGGCGAAGAGCAGGTTCGCCTGCCGCAGGTACCACGACAGCATGAGCTTGCGCACGAGGCCCCCGACCTCGATCCCGACGGGGAAGTCGACGCCGGCCTGCCCGATCGCACCGTCGGGCGCGAGGTACGCGGAATCGGTCGCGCTGATCAGCGCGTAGGGCTGGTCGCGCGTACCGAAGAAGACGGCGTCGCGCTGGAGTCCGAGCGCCGGTGGCGCATCTTCGGAAGTCACGGCGGGAAGCCCGGCGAGATATGAGCGCGGGCGGCCCTCCGGCGTCCGACCGGTCACGTCGACGGCGACGGCCCCGTTGCCCACGACGTAGCGTTCCCGTACGTGCAGATTCTGCCAGTTCGGATCCTCGATGCGATTGGGATCGACCTCGCGCACGGCGAGGGCGACGGGTCCGACCGCACCGTCGGGTCCGGCGTAGCGGCCGATGGTGACGCCCGGGAAGTCGTAGTACTGGAAGCGGGCTTCCACCTCGCGGAACGTGGTCAGGAGCGCCGAGCGGCTCCAGACCGGAGGGCCCTGGAACTGCGCCGACGCCTCCGACCAGTCGACCACCCCCGACGACCGCGCCGAGTAGCGTCCGCGCTCGAGCTCGTGAAGTCCGAACCCCAGCCGCGTGAAGTCGAGGTTGTCGTCGATGTGAGGAGCTTCGCGCGCCAGCTCGTTGGGAACGACCTGGAAGCGCTGGACCATCGCCGGATACAGTTGGCCGACGAAGAGGGCGGCAAGAAGCGAGAGGCCGAGCCCGGAG
>JAHHMJ010000524.1 GCA_018678395.1 Gemmatimonadota bacterium
ATCCCGCACCGGATCTCGCCACCCGCCACGGAGCCCTCCGCGGCGCGGGATCCGACGCTCATACCGTCGGAGAGGTGGCCGGCGCGTACGTCGAGCTTCCTCGGCATCCGAACACGCCGCACGCGCTGCGCAGCGCGCTCGCCCGAGGGCGCGTGCACGGCCGCACGTCGTCGAATCTGGTCCACCTCGCTTCGACGTGGGCCAAGCTGCGCAAGAAACTACCGGGCGGCTGACGAACCCTCCGGTGGGGGTCGGGGTTCTCCAGATGATGAACTATCGCACCCCCGACCATCGCCGTCTTCCGGCTCGCCGCGCCGCGGACGCCATGCGGGCCTCCCGTTCGTGCATTCTGACGACCCACGTCAACGCGGACGGCGACGGAGTCGGTTCTCAGATCGCGGTCGCCGCCTGGATGCGGGCGAACGGTAGCCGTGCGTGGATCGTGAATCCGACTCGTTATCCGGGGCTCTTCCGCTTTCTGCTCCCCGACGATTCCTGGGTGCTCGATGCCGGCAGCGCCGCGGCGCGCGAGGCGTGCGCCCAGGCCGACCTGGCGGTCGTGCTCGACACCGGTGAGGTGCCCCGGATCGGGCGGGTGAAGTCCATGATCTCCCACCTCCCTCTGGTGGTCGTGGACCACCATCCGGTCGGCGATCAACCTCTGGGGGGGATCTCGTTCCGCGATGCCGAGGCCTCGGCGACCGGCGAGATGGTCTACGACCTGTTGTCGGCCACCAGGGGACCGTGGCCTCAGGAGGCGCTCGACGCGATGTACGTCGCGATCCTCACCGACACCGGCTCCTTCCGGTTCGGCAACTCGACGCCGTTGTGCCACGAGGTCGTCGCCGACCTCATCCGCCGTGGGTGCGATCCCGAAGCGCTCTACCGGGAGGTCTACGGACAGTCGCCGCTGCGGCGCTTCCGGCTTCTCGAAGCGGCGCTGTCGACCCTCACGGTCGAGGAGGGCGTGGGGTGGATGGTCGTGCCGCCCGATGCATTCGAGCGACTGGAGGCCATCGGAGACGACCTCGAGGGGCTCGTCGACTACCCCCGGTCGGTCGAGGGCGTGCACGTCGCACTCCTCTTCCGCGCGACTCCGCGGGGGGTCAAGATCTCCCTTCGCTCCGACGGGACGGTGGACGTGAATGCCCTCGCCCGCGAATTTGGCGGTGGAGGACACGTGCGTGCGTCGGGGGCCCTGATACCGGGCGATCTCGACGACGTACGGGAACGGGTCGTCGCGGCGGCCCGCGCGGCGGTCCGTACCGGGCTCGCCGCCGGGTGACGTCCGGGTCGGTCCCCGCCACCCCCTGGAGAGGACCCCGCGTGACACGGAAGGACGACGGACCCGGTGTGCCCGAGGGCATCCCGCGCACCCTGCAGGGGCTCGTGGATCGCCTCGGGGCGGACTCGCTCGACCGGCTCTGGATCTTCGCTCCCCGCATCAAGGGGCGGCGTGAATCCGGGCTGGTCGTGGTCTCCCGCTTCTTCGAGGACGGCGACCCGACGAGGCGCGGCCTCTTCACGGCCTCCTACGCCGCCGAACGGACGGGGAAAGGCCTCACCGTGGAGTGGTCGCTGTCCGAAGAGGGCACGGCGCCCCCCGATCGTCTGCCTCCCGTGATGGAGGGGGTCCTGCGGCGCTCCGGGGAGGGGGATCACGAGGTGCGCGAGGTCGCGCTGGGTGGCGAAGTCGAGCGGCTGGAGGGCCTGTTCGACGAGTGGGAGCGCGCCCTGCTCGACCCCGAGCTCTGGCCGGTGGCCGTGGTCGAGGCCGCGACCGAGGAATCCTCTGGAGATGTGGGGGCGTCGGTCGAAGTGCCCGAGGGTGGCGCCCAACTCGTCGAAGTACCCGAAGTCGAGGATGCCCCGTGACGACCCCCCTCGAGCATCCCTTCACCCGACTGTTCAACCGGTACCTGCGCGAGCAGGGGCTCCCGGTCACGCACCAGCGCAACGAGGTCGCCGCGACCGTCTTCGGGTCCGAGGATCATCTCTCGGTCGACGACATCGAGCGCTCACTGCGCGAGCGAGAGGAGCGGATCGGCAAGGCCACGATCTACCGGACACTCGATCTGCTGGTGAAGAGTCGCCTGGTCGAGGAGCACGATTTCGGCGAGGGCTTCAAGCGATACGAGCATCGGCTCAGCCGCAGTCCGATCCACCAGCACATGGTCTGCATCGAGTGCGGCCACGTCGAGGAGTTCGAGAGCCCCGAACTGCCGGCGATCGAAGCGCGTACGGCCCGGGAGTTCGGGTTCCGGCCCACCCGGCACCGCCTCGAGATCTACGGGCTGTGCCGGTCCTGCCAGGAGGCGGGCGTGACGCTCACCCCCGAAGGCCTGTCCTGTCCGATCGAGGTCGTCTGACATGCCGAATCGACGTGATCCGGACCACCACGGACGCGGGGGCGATCCGGCCCCGGCCCGGGGCCGCCTCCGGGACCTCCCGTGGGAGTTGCCGCACAGCTTCCTCGGGCTCGACGAGCAGGCGGCGTCCTTCGCCGATGCGTCGGCGGTCATCCTGCCCGTGCCCTACGAGTCCACGACCAGCTACGGCGGAGGTGCCAAGGCCGGGCCCTCGGCGATCATCGAGGCGTCGCGCTACATCGAGCTCTACGATCAGGAATTCGATGCCGAGATGGCACTCGGAATCGGAATCCACACGCTGCCCGCCGTCGTGTTGACTCGTGCGGGCGCGGGCGAGGCCATGGCCGAACTGCGTGAGGTCCACGATCGGGTCCTCGATGCGGCGGAGGGACGGTTCGTCCTGATGCTTGGAGGCGAGCATTCGGTGTCGAGTCCCGCCATCCGCTCTCACGCGGTGCGGCACGACGAACGCCTCACCGTCCTCCAGCTCGATGCGCACGCGGACCTCCGCGCCGAATACGAGGGCTCGCCCCACAGCCACGCCTCGGCCATGGCGCGGGTCCTCGACGTGGCCGACGTCGTGGGTGTCGGCTTGCGGGCGGTGTGCCAGGAGGAGGTCGACGTCGCCCGTGCGCACGACGGCGTGACGATGATCTGGGCCGACGAGATGTGGGAGGATGATCGCTGGATGGAGCGGGCCCTGGAGCGCCTGGGACCGAAGGTGTATCTCACCTTCGACGTGGACTACTTCGACCCCTCACTCGTACCCTCCACCGGCACCCCGGAGCCGGGCGGCGGCGACTGGTATCGGACGCTGCGATTCCTCAAACGGGTCTTCGCCGAGCGCGACGTCGTGGGCTGCGACGTCGTCGAACTGGCTCCCACGCCCGGGTTGCACGCGCCCGATTTCCTCGTGGCGAAGCTCGTCTACAAGCTGCTCTCGTATCGCTTTCAGGATCGCGGGTAGCGCGATGGAGCAGGGGGCTCTCCCGCCGGGGTCCAGCGCCCGCACGCTGGCGCTGCGCAGCGGTGCGGAGGTGGGCCGACCGGTACCGGGCGCTCACGATGCCTTCCCGCTCGAGGCGATGGCCCGGGCGACGGGCTCGCCGCGCCTGGAGGGCAATCGCATCGCGCTCCAGTTCGAGGGTTCTTCGACCTTCGATCGCTGGGTCGAGGCGATTGATGCGGCCGAGCGTTTCGTCCACTTCGAGAACTACATCCTGAGAGACGATCGCATCGGCCGGGTCTTCCGGGATGCGCTGGTGGCGAAGGCGCGGCAGGGGATTCCGGTGCGCGTCGTCTACGATTGGATGGGGTGTTGGGCGACGCCCCGCCGCTACTGGAAGACCTTCCGCGAAGCCGGAGTGCAGGTGCGGGCCTTCAACCGCCCCAACATTCGCGATCCGCTCGGGATCCTTCAGCGAGACCATCGCAAGCTCGTCTGCGTCGACGGGCGCGTGGCGTTCGTCGGGGGCTTCTGCGTCGGCCAGGAATGGGCCGGCAGCGCCGATCAGCCGCCGTGGCGCGACACCGGAGTCGAGATCCACGGGCCGGCAGCCGCGGCGGCGACGCGAGCCTTCGGCCGAGTCTGGGCCGAGATCGGCGATCCGATGCCCATCGACCTGGACGTGGATCCGGCGACCGCCCCGCGGGCCGGTTCGATGCCGGCATGGCTCATCGAGGGCGAGCCCAATCGAACCCGTGTCTTTCGCACCCTGTCTCTGGTGGCGGCGCACGCGCGTCGGCGACTCTGGATCACCGATCCGTACTTCGTCGCTCCCCGGCCCGTGTCCGAGGCGCTCGCCGCCTCAGCGGCGGCGGGCGTCGACGTGCGGGTCCTGGTCCCCGCTCACAACAACTG
>JAHHMJ010000199.1 GCA_018678395.1 Gemmatimonadota bacterium
GCCCAGCTGCGCGGACACCTGCGTCCAGATCTGCTCGAGGGCCGGTGCGTCCATGGCGCCGTCGGGAACCGCGGGGTCGACCCGAGCGCCGGCGGCGGCGAAGTCCTCGGAGTCGAGCAGCTCGACCCATTCCATCGCCGCGCGATTCCAGCGGTCGGCAGGGGTGGTGGGCAGCTGGGCGCGCAGGGGCCCCCCGAGGCCGACGAGGAACGCGAGGGTGAGGGCGGGCGGGGCCGCGGTGTGGGGCTTCATGGGGCGCTGGGTTCGGGGGTCGACGGACCATGGTGCCATCTCTCTCCTACGAAGCGAGTCGATCTGCCCTTCACGAGAAACGCCCCGGGGCCAAGGGGCCCGGGGCGCTCTCGATCGCAGGCCCGAGCGAACGGGCGGAGACAGAGACAGGTTCTACATCCCGCAGTTCCGCCCCTGGTTCTGCTCCTCCAGCCACTCGACGAGCGGCGCGAAGTACTCGACCACGGCCGAGCCGTTCATCTCGCTCGTGCCCGTGAAGGCTTCGAGTGCCTCCGGCCAGGGCTGCGATGCGCCCATCTCGAGCATCGCGTTGAAGCGTTCGCCGACTTCTTCGTTGCCGTAGATCGAGCAGCGGTGCAGCGGGCCGTCCCAGCCGGCCAGGTCGCAGGCGGCCTTGTGGAACTGGAACTGCAGGATGCCCGCGATGAAGTAACGCGTATACGACACGTTGTTCGGGATGTGGTACTTGCCGCCGGGATCGAAGTGGTCGGCGGTGCGCGCGGTCGGTGGGCGCACGCCCTGGTACTCGCGGCGCAGGTTCCACCACCCCTCGTTGTAGGTCTCGGGGGTGAGCGTGCCGTCGAAGACCTGCCAGCGCCAGCGGTCGACCAGCAGTCCGAAGGGCAGGAAGGCGACCTTGTCGAGCGCGCGCTTCATGAGCAGTCCCAGATCCGAGCTCGCATCGGGCACGTCGTCGAGCAGCCCGATCTGCTGCAGGTAGTCTGGGGTGATCGACAGCGCGATCATGTCGCCGATCGCCTCGTGGAAGCCGCCGTTGGCGCCGTCCCAGTACAGCGGGGACTGATCCTTGTAGGCCCGCTGGTAGTAGTTGTGGCCCAGCTCGTGGTGCACGGTCTCGAAATCGTCCGCGTTGACGCTCGTGCACATCTTGATGCGGATGTCGTCGGCGCCGTCCATGCTCCACGCCGAGGCGTGACACACCACCTCGCGATCGGCGGGCTTCGTGAAGAGCGAGCGCTCCCAGAAGGTCTCGGGCAGCGGATCGAAGCCGAGCGAACTGAAGAACGACTCGCCCGTCTCGACCATGCGGCGCGCGTCGTAGCCCGCATCGACCAGCAGCTCGGTCAGGTCGTAGCCGGGATCGGCCGTCGGGGGCGCGACGAGGTCGTAGATGTTGCCCCACTGCTGCGCCCACATATTGCCCAGCAAATGTGCCGGGAGGGGCTCATCGAGCGGCACCGTGTCCTCGCCATACTCTTCGGCTAGCCCGGCGCGGACGTAGCAGTGGAGGCCTTCGTAGAGCGGCTGCACCTGGCCCCACAGCCGGTCAAGCTCGGCGGCGAAATCGTCCGGGTCCATGTCGTAGTTAGAGCGCCACATCGCACCCACATCGGTGAAGCCAAGGTCGCGAGCGCCCTCGTTCATGAGGTCCACGAAGCGCTGGTAGTCGGTGCGCATGGCGGGGGAGACGGTGCGCCAGCCCGTCCACACGTCGAGGAGTTCGTCGGCGTCGCGGCTCTGGGCCATGATCTGGCTCATGTCGGGGAGGCTGAGGCACTCGCCGTCGGCACCATCCGGGCAGTACTCGCCACGGCCGTAGGTGCTCTCCATGCGGGCTGAGATCTGACTCAACTCGGCCGTCTTAGCCGCGTCGTTGGGCGCAGGCATGGTGAGGCTCGTGCGGAGCGCGTTCAGCTTGCGCGCCGTGTCGTAGTCGAGGTCAAGACCGTTGAAGCGCGCGGCCTCAGTGGCCAACCCGACGGCAGCGGCGACGTAGGCCTCGTTCGCCTCGGCGGCGAGGATCTCGGTGTCGTGCGTGATGAAGTTGGCCTGCACCCATGCGGCACGGCCCGCCTTCACGCCGAGATCGTAGAGGAGGGTCTCCGCCGAGTCCGCGAACGCGACCGCCTCGGCCACGGTCGCGTTCATTGAAGACTGAGCGGAACTCACCGTCGTGCTAATGAGGAGAACAACGAGCGGCGTGATCCAGCGCGACAGGGAACAGCGAGGCATGACGGTTGAGATGGAGTGGGAAAGGGTGGGCCTGCTGGGATTTGAACCCAGAG
>JAHHMJ010000012.1 GCA_018678395.1 Gemmatimonadota bacterium
GGCGCCCTCTTCACATCCAGGCCTCGACGATCGCAGGCCCATCTACCCCAGCACGTACCCCCGCGCCAACTCCCGGTACTCCGCCACCTTCGCCTCTTCCCACGCCGTGCCCCGGCCGAGCTCTTCCGCCATCAGCCGCGCCACTCTTGGCGCCATGTCCAGGCTCGCCCGTGCATCCAGGAGCAGGGCGCGCAGTCGCCTGGAGAGCAGGTCCTCCACCGTCCTGGCCATCTCGAAGCGGGCCCCCCACACGACCTCGGAGGCGCGATACGGGAGCGCCGGGTGCAGGCGCTCGGCCAGGTCAGGCCTGGCCCGTTCCAGGGCCTCGATCTCGAGCCAGTCCGTTCCGTACACGCTCCACGGCTCGATCGGATCCACTTCGTCCGTCCACCCGTGAAGCCGCAGCTCTTCGGTCACGCTCGGCCTTTCCGGTAGTCCCGCGACTGCGGCCGCCTGTGTGATCGTGTCCGCCCCCATCCTCCGGTACGTGGTCCACTTGCCCCCGGTGATCGTCACCAGCCCCGACGGAGAGACCAGGAGCGTGTGGTCCCGGGAGATGGCCTTCGTGTCCGAATCGGGGTCGCCGACCAGGGGCCGAAGACCGGCGAACACGCTCAGGACGTCCGAAGCGACGGGGTCGCGCGTCAGGTAGCGGATCGCGTGCGTGAGCAGGAACTCGACTTCCTCCTCCAGGGCGCGCGGCTCCAGCGACACCGCTGGGACCGGGGTGTCCGTGGTGCCTACAACCACGCGGCCGTGCCACGGCACCGCAAACAGCACCCGTCCGTCGGACGTGTGGGGCACCATGATCGCCGAGTCTCCCGGCAGGAACTCGCGGTCCAGCACGATGTGCACGCCCTGGCTGGCCGTGACCATCGACCGCGCATCCGGATCGTCCATCCGGCGCACTTCGTCGGTGAACACGCCCGTCGCGTTCACCACCACGCGGGCCCTGATCTCCAGTTCGCGGCCCGACTCCTCGTCCACGGCGGTTACGCCTTCGATCGCGCCGCCCATGCCGGCAGATCTCATGAGGCCGGTGACGCGGGCGTAATTGATGGGAATGCCCCCGAGGTCGGCCAGCGTGCGGACGAGCGTGATCGCGAGTCGCGAGTCGTCGAACTGGCCGTCGAAGTAGATCACGCCTCCGCGCAGACCGTCGGGCTCCACCGTCGGGATGCGCTCCAGCGTCTCCTCGCGGTCCAGCATCTTCGAGGGACCGAGGCCCAGCTTGCCGGCGAGCGCGTCGTACAGCTTCAAGCCGATCCCGTAGAACGGGCCCTCCCACCAATCGTACACGGGCACCACGAACGCCAGGTGGTGCACGAGATGGGGAGCGTTCTGAATCAGGAGGCCGCGCTCGTGCAGTGACTCGAGGACGAGCGACACATCGCCCTGCTGCAGGTAGCGCACGCCGCCGTGAATCAACTTCGTGCTTCGGCTGGACGTGCCCTTTGCGAAGTCGGACTGCTCGAGGAGAAGCGTTGCATAGCCGCGCGACGCCGCCTCGACGGCGACCCCGAGGCCGGTGGCGCCGCCACCGACTACGAGGACGTCCCACACATCATTGGAAGCTGAGGAGACGAATTCGGCCCGGTTCATTGTGCCTCCGCCATATGCAGGCTCCACCATTCCCGCGCCTGATCTCCGCTCCAGGGGTGGTCGAAAGTCAGATCGTCCAGCGCTCGAGCCAGCTCGCGCATGTCCGGGAACCGGTCGCCGGATGACTTCTCAAGACACTTGAGCACAATATCGTCAAACTCTTGCGAAATCGTCAATTCACTTACCATCGAAGGGGGCCGGGGATCCACCTTCAGATGCTTGGCGATCACATCGAACGGCGACGAGCCTTCGAAGGGTGGCCGGCCCGGCAGCATCCAGTACGCCACGCACCCGATGCTGTACTGGTCCGCCCGGTGGTCGACGTGGGCCTCGGCCGCCGTCTCGGGGGCCATGAACAGCGGCGTACCGAAGACGCTGCCGACCTGCGTGAGTTGAACGTCGTCCGGCCCGGAG
>JAHHMJ010000004.1 GCA_018678395.1 Gemmatimonadota bacterium
GCCGTGGGGAATCCGGAGGTGAGCACCTCGTGCCCGTCCCCGGTCACGAGCACGTCGTCCTCGATCCGGACCCCGACCCCCGCGAAGGTGCCCGCGGGCCCGTCGGCGTCGGTCGCCGGAAAGTAGAGGCCGGGCTCGACGGTCAGGACCATCCCGGGCTCCAGCAGCCGGCTCTCCCCCGCAACGGCGTAGTCACCGACGTCGTGCACGTCCTGCCCCAGCCAGTGCGAGGTCTGGTGGGGGTACCACGGTCGGTGCGCAGCCGGCTCGGCGGCGGCCCCGGCGTCGAGGACCCCGAGCGCGACGAGGCCCTCTCGAATCACCCCGACGGCGACCTCGTGGACTTCGGCGACCGCGACACCGGGCCGGACCGCGGCGACCGCCTCGGCCCGCGCACGATCGACGATCTCGTAGACTGCGCGTCCCGGGCCCGTGAACGCCCCGTCGACCGGAAACGTGCGCGTGAGGTCGGCCGCATACCATCCCCACGACGCCCCCGCATCGATCAACACCAGATCGTCCGGTGCGAGCACTCGGTCGCACGCGACGTAGTGCAGGACACACGCGTTCGGTCCCGACGCCACGATCGACTCGTACGCCGGCCCCTCACCGCCGTGCGCTCGGAAGGCCCCGTCGAGTCGTCCCTGCAGCTCCCACTCGCCGACCCCGGCGCGAATGCGCGAAGCGATCTCGTCGAACGCCGCCACCGTGCGCTCGGCCGCTCCTCGCATGAGGTGTAGCTCATCCGCGCTCTTCACCAGGCGCAGGTCGTCGAGGATCTCACCCGGATCGACGACGAACCGCGGTCCCACTCCGGTCCGGGGTCCCCGGCGACGGCCCCAGCCCAGGGCGGCGACGACCTCGGCTTCACCCCGCCGACCCTCTCCCATTCGGAACGCCACGCCGTCCGACCCTTGGATCAGCGAGGGAAGTCGCTCGGCCAACTCGGCGATCGGGTAGACGGCATCGGCACCCGTCCCCTCGAGGGCCGCCTCGACTCCGAGCCGGGGCCCGTCCCAACGCTCGGCCTCGGGATCGCGTTCACGCATGAAGAGGACGAAGCGATCCTCGTCCGCGTGACCGCGCAGGACCGCCACGGCGTCGGGCTCGGTGACGCCGGTGGCCCACATCAGCTCGCTGTCCGGTCGGTGGGGGTGTTCGGTGTCTCGCGATCGCACGGCCGGCGGCGACGCCGGGAGGACCAGCGCGCGCCGCCCGAGGCGCTCGAAGATCCGGGCGCGTCGGGACGCGTGTACGGTGGGATCGGACGGAGGCGGGCGTTGAGACATGCCGGGGAATCCGAGGCTGGACGGAAGGGACGCGAGCATGATGGGACGGTACCCCGCCCGCGTCACCCCCGGCGGTGGGTGTCGGGACCGACGCCGGCCGGAGCTTCGCCCGGGAACTCGAACCCGGGCCGGGGGTGGAGCCCCCCTTCCCCGCCACTAGATTCAGCAAGCCGTTCGCTCCTCGAATCCCCCATGCGCCTCGTGCGACTCGCTCTGCACCACCCCCGCGTCGTCGACGCCCTCCTGATCGGCTCCCTGGCAATGGCCGCCGCTCCGATCCACGCCCAGGTCCCCGAGGCATGGCGGTCGGAAGACCTCGTCTTCCACACCTTCTCGATCGCCGCCGTGGACCCCGAGACGGGCGAAGTCGGAGTCGCGGTCACGACCCGGAATGCCTGCGTGGGCAATGGCGTGCCGTGGGTGCGGGCCGGCATCGGCGCCGTGGCCACCCAGGCGTCCACCCGCACGGCCTACGGCGACGAGTTGCTCGATCGCATCGCAGCCGGTACATCGGCCGCCGACGCCCTGGAGCGGGCGCTGGCCGACGACCCGGGGGCGGACCGGCGCCAGATCGGTGTCGCCTCGATCGACGGCGGCATCGCCCAGCACACCGGGGATGCGGTCGACGCGTGGGCCGGCCAGCGAGCCGGGCCGGACTACGCCGCCCAGGGCAACCTTCTCGTCGGTACCGAGGTCCTCGACGCCGTCGCGGCGGACTTCGAGTCGACGCGAGGCACGGGACGGGCCCTCGCCGACCGGCTCGTGTCGGCGCTCGAAGCCGGGCAGGCCCAGGGAGGCGACGCCCGAACGGGCCGCATCCAGTCGGCCGCCGTGCGCGTGGCGGACGGGCGCGAAGGGATGGCGCAGCGCCCCGACGGCGAGACCGTGTTCATCCACGTCTGCGAGCACCCGACACCGGTCGCCGAGGTGCGTCGCATCCACGACACCGTCTCGGGCACGCTGGGACACCGTCCGCTGCAACGGTACGCGGGCTCGGACGTCGCGCAGCTGAAGATCATCCTGCACGC